>JAHJDS010000505.1 GCA_018812395.1 Pseudomonadota bacterium | reverse complement strand
CCTTGACCGCCTTGCCGATCGGGCCCCGTTCGCAGATGCCCTGGACGCAGCACATCCCCTTGGCCAGGTCGGCGATGTACTGGGACGCGTCCTCGACGGTCCACTGGCCCCGGGCCATGCCCGTGGCGTCGACGGGAAAGTTCAAGAGGCTCATTTACACCTCCTCGATGCGGATGTGGCCCTGGGCGGCCAGTTTGTCCATGGACGGGCTGACCAGGTTGGCGTTGATCACCGGCCAGTCCGCACCCTTGCGTTTGGGCGGCAGACTCAGCCCGCGGCTGTTGCTCAGGATCAGGTCCTGCCGGTGGCGCTCCAGGTTGGTGACCCGGATTTTTCGTATCGGCGCCGGGGGCTCGGATTTACGTTTGGGCATCTTGATCCTCCTCGATGGTGGCGATGGTCTCGGTCATCAGGGCCGCCTCGGCCTGGGCAGGTAACAGTTCGGGCACGTCCTCGATCTCGATCTGACCGATGACCTCGACCAGGTCGCCGATGTTGGGCCGAAGCTGGTCCAGGCCGATGGGCTGAATCACGGTAATGGGAAAGGTGAACTCCCGGCCGTCGTCGTGGGTGTGTTCCAGCACGGCGTCGGTCAAAGCCAGATTGATCGCCTTGGCCTGGTCCATGGCCTGACGAAGCTGGTCGTGGATCAGCCGGACCTCGACCGGTAAAACCATCAGCCGCTGGGCCTCGTTTTGCAGAAAACAGGTCCCGGCCTCTTCATCCTCTTCGAGCATCCGCGGCCCGGCCCGCTGGCCATAATCCGTGTCCCGCGGCTTGGCCGGAGTCAGGACGATGTGTGGCAGGACGGGGATCTCGTGAACCACCGCGCTCCGGCGAATGGTCACCCGGCCGGGCTCGTTGAACGGGGCTCCCAGTTCCTGGCCCAGGAAGGCCGGCAGCAGATCGAACAACACCTTGGCGATCACCGCTCACCCCCGGGCCCACGCCTGGATCTGATCCCTGAACCCCTCCACGAAGAGGGCCTTGATCTTGGGCAGGACGCTTTCCCACACCGGCTGGATGAACGGACGCGCGGGAATGGTGATCGTGGTCGTCGAGGCGGCCAGGTGAATGCCGATGGAGTGCAGGTAGCCACGCATCCGACTAGAAACCTTGATCGTCACCCCGTGCTCCATGATCCAGCCGATGTTGACCAGGTCCTCGCCGTCAGACGATTTCTTGCCCTTCAGCACCCCGGCGAAGAACCCCTCGTCCCCCAGGAGCTTGTGGGTGATCGAGTTGATCAGGTCGCCGTGGTTGATCAGGGGCTTGTCCGAGCCTTTTTGGGCGATGGTCGCCGGATGATTGGGCGCGAAGTTACCCGAGTCCCGGACGTAGGCCTTGATCTCCTTGACCACCAGGAGGGCCGCCCGCCTTACCAGTGTCCGGACCATGGACTCGTACCGGCTCTCGAACCGGTTCATGAACCTGAGGGCCTTGTCGAGGCCGGTGATCTGGATGCCATCGTTCACTTGTTCGTCGATTCAGGCCGGGCGAATTTTACGATCAGGTGATTGAAGTCGGCCTTGCGCTGGACGTCGGTCACCATCCAGTCACAGGTGACGCCGTTCACCTCGGTGATCTCGTCCCCGACCTGGGGCTCTTTCCCCTCGACGTCCGCGGCAAAGAACGTGCACCGGCCGTCGGCCCGGGGCGAGTCGCCCGCGGGCGCCATGTTGATCTGCCGCTCGCTCCCCACCACGAACTGCCCGTGCAGGGTCCAGACCGTGGGCGGACCGGTCTCGGTCAGATCCCCGGTCACCTTGTCCTCGGTGACATCCCTTCGCCGGAACACGATCGGCCGCTTGCGCATCCACCGGGGATTCATGACTCGATCTCCGGGAGACCGAGGTGGACCGTGGCCCGGTTGGGCCGCCGATAGGGCAGGAGCATCTCGTCCGTGTCCGTGAACCCGGTCGAGACGCCCAGCCCGGCCATCTCGCTCAGCTCGTAGGCGTGGGTGTCGTTCTTCTCACTGACCAGCCTGCGATGTTCCCCTGACTCGGGGTCCCAGGGACGGGAGACAGTCCGGGCCGCGATCATTGCCGTGGCCTGGCGGACGATCACCGGGATGGCCTCGATCTGGCCCTCTGGCAGGTCCTCGTCCCACCACTCGTGGCGGGTGAAGGTCTTGACCCGCTGGCTGGCGATGAGGATCTGCCGCTCGATCTTGGCGAGGAAGTCCTGGTCCTGCAGCTGAGCCTCGGTGAACGCCCCCAGACTCGTGACGTCCGTCTCTATGTCGCAGTACGCGTGCTCGGCCACGAGCTACCGCTTCTTGCCGAGTTCCTGGTCGATCTCGCTCAGGAGGGTCTTCCGCGTGTCCGGCTCGGCCTCCTCGAGCTCCCGGAGCCTCTCCAGATCGGCCACGGTCAGCTCGGCCAGCCTGGGCTCGATGGTCTTGATCGGCTCAACCAGCAGGGCCTGCAGGGCGTCGTCAGACCAGGACCGGCCGTCCGGCGGGTCGGGCTCAGGGGCCGGCTCGGGGGTTTCCTCGGCCGACACTGGCTCAGGGTCCTGGTTGTTCAACCCATCGGCCACCGCCCTGGCGATTTCTTTTGGGTTGAGCGTCACCATGACACCTCCCCTGGACGGGGCCTGCTCGGGATCGACCGGGGCCGGGTCGGCCTCATCGACCGGCTCGACCTTGAATCGGCCGGTCCGCATCGCCCAGGCCACCTCGTCCTGGTCGTCGGAGACCACCGGCTTGCCCCGGAGATAGGTCTTCCGCCCGAACGAGTGCGAGGCCGCCCCGGTCAGGGTCAGCTTGAACTTCTCAAACATGACTCGGTTCCTTTACTGTCGGACCACCGGCCTAAGCCGAGTAGTCCTTGCGGCCCAGGTACTCGGCCACGCCGATGCCGTCCACCTCGTCCACGGCCACCGAGATCCACAGGGCCCCGACGATCTTCAGGACCTGGTCCTCGGCCGATTCCTCGCGCCAGAACTTGATGTCCTTCATCACGCCCAGGATGGAGTTCTTGGGGTTGAGGTAGAGGCCGTTGGACAGGTTCTCGACCGCGCCCTTGACCACGTCATTCTTCAGCGCGGCGCAGGCGATCATCGGGATGCCCATGGTCGGCGGGTCGATCTCGCCCTTGAGCACCGCGTCGCCCAGGGCCGTGCCCCGGGCCGACAGGGCCGCCAGGTGGTCCTGACGGGTGGCGAAGCTGGCGTAGAACCGCATCGCCTTGATGTCGGACTGGTACTTGGCCGCCATGGCCGACATCAGGTAACCGGTGACCGAGACGTCCCCGAACTCGGCGCCGTCGAAGTCCTTGCGGACCCCGCCCAGCTTG
>JAHJDS010000504.1 GCA_018812395.1 Pseudomonadota bacterium | reverse complement strand
TGACCACCCGGATGAACACCGCCTCGTCACCCAGGTTTGATTCCAGGTAAAAATCGACGGCGATCAGGCGCGAGTTGACCTCCGGCCGGGGAAAGAAGTGTTCGGGACCGACCGGCTCACCGAGGGTCAACCGGCCGAAGGCGGCCACCAGGACGCTCAGCACGCCGTAATCGCGCCCCCCCGGGGGCGCGGCCAGACGATCGGCCACCTCGGCCTGGATCATCACCGTCGCTCGGGCGACGGCGCCGTGGGCCTGGACCAGATCGAACAGGATCGGGCCGGTGACGTTGTAAGGCAGATTGCCGACGACCATTAGCCGCCGCCCGGCGTCCGCGGCCGCGGCGGGGTAGTCGAAGCCGACCGCGTCGGCGTGAACGACCTCGACGTTGGTCAGGCCCCGGCGGGAGACCTCCCCGGTCAGGTGACCGGCCAGCCCCTTGTCTATCTCCACGGCCCGCACCAACGCGGCCCGTTCGGCCAGCAAGAAGGTCAGGGCCCCCAGGCCCGGGCCGATCTCGACGACATGGTCGTCCGGACCGACTCGCGAGCCATCGACGATCCGTCGGGCCAGGGCCTCGTCGTGTAAAAAGTGCTGACCCAGCTTCTTGTTGGCCGCCAGGGAGAGCCGCTGGAGCCTCTGGCGCACGGTGACCATTAGCCACCAGACCTGACCGGTCGGCTGTAGGCGTCTTCGGAGAGGTCCAATCGCTCGCCGCGCATCAGCCGAAAGGTCCCGACAAAGGCGACCATGGCCGCGTTGTCGGTGCACAGGGCCTTGGGGGTCAGGAACAGGCCGGCGCCCTCCTCGGCGGCCATGAGCGCCAGACCGTCCCTTAGTGAAGAATTCGCGGCCACGCCGCCGCCGACGATCAGGGTCCGGCAGCCGGTTCGGCGCAGGGCCTGGCGCGATTTCTCGACCAGGACCTCGACCACGGCCCGCTGAAAGGAGGCGGCGACGTCGGCCACACTCACCTCGCCCGGGTCCGCCCGCTTGAAGTTGACCACGGCCGTCTTCAGACCGGCGAAGCTGAAGTTCAGGCTGCCGTCTCCCAGCATCGGGCGGGGAAAATCGATCCTGGCCGGGTCGCCCCCGGCGGCCGTCCGCTCGATGGCCACCCCGCCCGGATAGCCCAGGCCATAGAGCTTGGCCACCTTGTCAAAGGCCTCGCCCGCGGCGTCGTCCCGGGTGGCGCCCAGCAACTCGTAGCGGCCCAGGTCCCGGACCAGGTACAGATTGGTGTGGCCGCCCGAGACCACCAGGGCCACGAACGGAAAACCCGGCCGGGCGGCCAGCAGCCCGGAGAAGATGTGGGCCTCCAAATGATCCACGCCCACCAGGGGCAGCCCGGTCACGAGTGATAAACCCTTGGCCAGATTCAGGCCGACCAGGAGCGAACCCATCAGCCCCGGCCCCCGGGTGACGGCCAGACCGGTCAGATCGTCGAGGCCGATCCCGGCCTCGGCCAGGGCCCGACCCACCACCGGGGCGCAGACCTCCAAGTGCCGGCGCGAGGCCATCTCCGGCACCACGCCGCCGTAAGGGCGGTGCAGGTCGTCCTGAACGGCCACCACGCCGGACAAGACCTCCCGCCCGCCCTTGACCACGGCCGCGGCCGTCTCGTCGCAACTCGATTCGATCCCCAGGACCAGCATCAGACCAGGCCCCGCACGTAAGCGGCCAGGGACTCCGACCAGGGGGGCATGGTCCGGCCCGTGGCCGCCTCGTAGCGCCGGCAGTCCAGGACCGAGTAGGCCGGCCGCCGGGCGGGAAGGTCCAGGCCGGTCGCCTTGATCGGCTCGACCCGCGCCGGGTCCAAACCGGCCGCCTCCAGCGCGGCGCGGGTCAGGTCGAACCAGGTGGCCTCGCCCGAGCCGGCCACGTGGAAAAGCCCCTGGTGCCCGCCTTGGATCAATGACCTTATGGCCGCGGCCAGATCGAGCGAAAAGGTCGGGCAGCCGCGCTGATCATTGACCACCCGCAGGGGCTCGCCGGCCCGGGCCCGGTCCAGCATCTTCTTGACGAAGTTGGTTTTCCCCGGACCAAAGAGCCACGAGGCGCGCACGATCAGGGCCTTTGGCAGTATTTTTCTCACGGCCCGCTCCCCGGCCAGCTTACTCTGGCCGTAGACGCTCAGGGGACGGGGCGGGTCCGACTCGAGGTAGGGCCGATCGGCCAGGCCGTCGAACACGTAGTCGGTCGAGAGGTGGACCAGCCCCGCGCCAATATCCCGGCAGGCCAGGGCCAGGTTTTTGGCCCCTTGCTCGTTGACGGCATGGGCCGCTTCGGGTTCCGCTTCGGCTTGGTCCACGGTGGTGTAGGCCGCGGCGTTGATCACCACCTCCGGCCGGATGGACCCCAGCGCGGCCCGGCAGGCCCCGAGGTCGGTAACGTCGAACCAAAACGAAAAGGCGCCGGGAAACACGCGCGTCAGGGCGTGACCCAACAGACCCGACACGCCGGCAATGAGTGTCCTCGGGTGGCCTTCCCAAGAAAGCTGGGCGCTCGACGGGAGCGGTTCCGGTCGGTTCGAGCCATCGGTGTCCATCAAGCACCGCACCTCGATCGCCGCACCGCCAAGAAGTTGAAAAAACCCATTAAATTAGGGGACGAAAAACTAGCGGCCCTCATACATGCTCCGGTAATAATCGCGGTAGGCGCCGCTCTTGATTTCCCGCCACCACGTCTCGTGGTCCAGATACCAGGCCACCAGGCGCCGCAGGCCCTCGGCCAGATCGACCTGGGGCGACCAGCCCAGCTCCTGCTCGATTTTAGTGAAATCCATGGCGTAGCGGCGATCGTGCCCGGGGCGGTCGGTGACAAAGGAGATCAGGGACAAATAATCCTCAGCGTCCTGGCCCTTCTGCCGGGCCAGCTCCCTCAGCAGCCCGCCGACCAGTTCGATGTTTTCCCGCTCGCAGGCCCCGCCCAGGTTGTAGACCTCGCCGGGCCGGCCCTTGTCCAGGACCCGGAGCAGTCCTCGGCAGTGGTCCTCGACGTAGATCCAGTCCCGAACGTTTCGGCCGTCGCCGTAGACCGGGAGCGGTGCGCCCTCGAGGGCGTTGGTCAGCATCAGGGGCAAGAGCTTTTCCGGGAACTGGTAGGGCCCGTAGTTGTTGGAACAACGGGTGACGACCACCGGCAGGCCGTTGGTCACGCAGTAGGCCCGGCACAAAAGGTCGGCCGCCGCCTTGGAGGCCGAGTAGGGCGAGTTGGGCTTAAGAGGCATGTCCTCCCGGAAGGCGCCCTCGGGCCCCAGCGAGCCGTAGACCTCGTCGGTGCTGACCATGACGAACCGGGGGGTGCCCCGGCGCTGGGCCGCGTCCAGGAGGACCCGGGTCCCGCCGACGTTGGTGTCGATGAACACCCCGGCGGCCTCGATGGATCGGTCCACGTGGGACTCGGCCGCGAAGTGGACCACGGCGTCGATCCCTTGGGCCAAGAGCCCGTCCACCACCGGCTCGTCGCAGACGTCGCCCCGGATGAACCGGTAGCGCCCGCCGTAGGTCTCGTCCACCCCGGCCAGGTTGGCCAGGTTGCCGGCGTAGGTCAGCTTGTCCAGGTTGACCACCGACACCTCGGGCCGCTCCTCGAGGACGAGCCGGACGAAATTGGCGCCGATGAACCCGCAGCCGCCGGTGACCAGTAGCTTCATGAACCTACTTTTACTGGTCATCACCGATCAATGTCAACCAAACGCGCATTTGGCCCCCCGTGTCTCGTTTTTTTTATTGAACCTAAAAACCCATGATGGGACAATCGAACGAGGTTAACAATCGATGATGAGCGCCGTCACGAGGGGGACGGCCTCAAAGGAAGAGGAGCGCGCCCCATGCCCGAGAAAGTGACCTTTCCGCCGATGATCGAAGACCTGCCCGACATCGACCTGCCCGTGGAGGGCGTCCGGGGCAAGCTGCTCCAGGGCGTGGACCAGCAGGTCGTCTTCTTTGACATCCAGGCCGTGGGCGTCATCCCCGAGCACAGCCACGGCGCCCAGTGGGGGATCATCCTCGAGGGCGAGGTCGAGTTGACCATCGACGGCCGGCCGAACGTCTACAAAAAAGGAGAATCCTACTACATCCCGGCCGGGGTGACCCATTCGGCCCGGTCCACGGTCCCCTTCAAGGCCCTGGACGTGTTCGACGACGTCGATCGTTACCCCCCCAAGTAATGAGGAGGGGGCCCATGCCCTTTGTCAACATCAAGATCACGCCCGGGGCCACGCCCGAGCAAAAGGCCCGCCTGATCCAGGGGGTCACCCAACTCCTGGTCGACGTCCTGGACAAGAACCCGGCGACCACGTTCGTCGTCATCGAGGAGGTGGCCACGGACAACTGGGGCGTGGGCGGCGAGACGGTGACCGCCCGCCGGGCCAAGGCGAAATAGCTCCGGCCGGGTCGCCCCCCCCGGGCCTGAAGACCGCGTCCCAGCCGGGAAAGGCCGAGGTCGATGGTCACCGGCCCGCCGGAAATGGTGGCCCTCTCCGGAGGATGGGCGAATTTGACGCCATCCGGGGGGCGCCACTGTACCTCCGGTCACATTATGTGCTATAATCCTAATCGGCTTTCACCAGGAAACGGGATCATGCTCACCTTCAAGCACATGGCCATTCTCATCATCTCGCCCACCAGCGGCCTGTATGACATGTCCGCGGAACACCTGAACAAGATGGGGTTCGGCCTGGTGCTGCAGGCCTCTTCGGCCAAGGAGGCCATGGCCCTGATGCACCAGCGTCCCATCAGCCTGGTCATCACCGCCTGGAAGATGCCGGCCATGAGCGGGCTGCAGCTCCTGCAGTCCATGCGCCGGGACAAGACCTACGGCGAGATCCCGCTGATCATGGTCAATGACACCCAGGACGAGGAACTGTTCCGCATGGCCATCCGGGAAGGGGCCCAGGGATATCTGATCCTGCCCTTGAAAACGGAGAGGTTGACCCAGATGGTCGAGGAGATAATGACCTCCTTTGTGGATCCGGACCAGGAGCAGTTTTTCAAGTACCTCGAGTCGGCCCGCAAACTACACTTCGAGAAGGATTACGCCGGCGCGGCGGCCGAGTACGGCAAGGCGGTGGGCATCAGCGAAAACCCGATCGCCCTGGTGGCCTGGGGCGACATGCTCCTGGAAAACGACCCGTCCCAGGCCGAATCGATGTTCCAGCGGGCCCTGGCCGTGGACCCCGAAAACGTCAAGGCCCTGTTCGGCCTGGCCATGACCCTCAAGGAGAGGCAGGCCCTGGGTGAGGCCGAGCGGACCCTGGAGATTGCCCTGGCCGAAACCGAGAAACAAAAGAAGATGCAAAAGCACGCCCCCCACCTCCACTACTACCAGGGGGAAATTCGGCTCGAACTCAAGAAACTCAAGGAGGCCGCCGAGAGTTTCAGCCAGGCCATCCAGGCCGATCCGCAAAACGCCGAACTCCAGGTCAATATCGGCGACGCCTATGCCCAACGGGGCTACTACCAGGAATCCGAGCAATACTACACTCAGGCTATCAAACTGGACCCCCACCTGATCCACGTCTACAACAAGATCGGCATCGCCTACCGTAAACAGGGCAAGCTCAACGTGGCCATCGCCCTGTACAACAAGGCCCGCCAGTTCGCCCCGGACGACGAGAATCTGCTGTACAACATCGCCCGGGCCCACCTCGAGATGAACGAATTCGACCAGGCCCGCCAGATCCTGACCGAGGCCCTTGAAATCAATCCCCGGTTCAGGGAGGCCCGGGCCCTGATCCAGCGCCTGGACGCCCGCACCTCCGATTGATCCGAATCGAACCGTCCCGGGAGCGCCGGCGCAACTGATCTTTTTTGTTGACAATCCGGTCGGGAATGGTTATGTTCGCAGTCTACAGACCAATAAGCCCAATCCCGCCCTAGCCCCAACGGCGCGACCGCGCCGCCCCAAAGCTTGGCCATTAGGCTCGTTAGTCCCAGGATTCTCTCCAGCACAGTGCCGAAGAGATATCGATCGCTTTTTTGATGGGCGCTCAGGCCCAGACCACAAAATGTAAGGATACCAATGAAACCGTCCTCGTTCGCTCAACTCGACCTTATCAAGCCCCTGCGGCGCGCCGTGGCTGACGTGGGCTACATTGTCCCGACGCCCATTCAGGCCGAGGCGATCCCCCACCTGCTCGAGGGCCGCGACCTCCTGGGCTGCGCCCAGACCGGCACCGGCAAGACGGCGGCCTTCGCCCTGCCCATCCTGCAACGGCTGGCCTCGAATAAGAGGCCGCCCGCTCCCCGGACCGCCCGGGTCCTGGTGCTGACCCCCACCCGCGAACTGGCCGTCCAAATCGCCGACAGCTTCCGGGCCTACGGCCGCCACCTCGAACTCCGCCAAACGGTGGTCTTCGGCGGGGTGGGCCAGGCCCCGCAAGTATACGCCTGCCGCCGGGGAGTGGACGTCCTGGTGGCCACTCCGGGTAGGCTGTTGGACCTGATGGGCCAGGGCCACCTTCGCCTGGACCGCATCGAGGTCTTTGTCCTGGACGAGGCCGACCGCATGCTGGACATGGGTTTCCTGCCGGACATAAAGAGGGTCCTGGCCTGCCTGCCTCGACAACGGCAAACGCTTTTTTTCTCGGCCACCATGCAACCCAAAATCGCCCGACTGGCCGACACCATCCTCACCGATCCGGTCAAAGTGGCGGTCACCCCGTCGGCCACGCCGGTGGAGCGTATCGGCCAAAAGGTCTTGTTCGTGGCCCAAGGGGACAAGCGCGCCCTCCTGGGCGAGGTTCTCAAGGACGCCCGGGTCAAGCGCGCTCTGGTGTTCACTCGCACCAAGCACGGCGCCGATCGCCTGACCAAGCAGTTGGCCCGGCTCCAGGTCAGGGCCGAGGCCATCCACGGCAACAAGTCCCAGAACGCCCGCCAGGCCGCCCTGGAGAAATTTCGCAGCGGCCGCACCCGCGTCCTGGTGGCCACGGACATCGCCGCCCGGGGAATCGACGTCGAGGGCATCACCCACGTCATCAACTACGATCTGCCCAACGAGCCCGAGAGCTACGTGCACCGCATCGGCCGCACCGGCCGGGCCGGGGCCGAGGGTGAGGCCATTTCCTTTTGCGACGCCGCGGAAAGGGCATACCTGCGCGACATCGAACGGCTGATCCGGCAGGTGGTGCCGGTCGTCGAGGATCACCCCTATCGTGCCGCGAATAACGCGCCGGCCAAGGCGCCGGTCGCTGTTTTCCCCGGAAACGGTTCCCAAAGGCGCCGCCCGAGAGGCGGAAGAAGGCCGGGAATGTCCGCCTCCTAGTGGGGCGTCCCCTAATTCAAGTGGACATTCTAAGTTCTTGGTGCGGACAATTTATTCATCCAACCGGACCTGGGGTGGGCCGAACCGGCAAGAACCGCTCCCGTCGAGCGTACGGCTATTTAGGGGACGCCACCCTAGGGGGACGGCGCCACGTCGGCCAGCAGCAATTCGGCCAGCAGATACCCGGTCACGGCCAGACACTCCATGTCCAGGAAACCATCCGCCCCGCGGTCGAAGAGCACCCGGGCCTCGGCCTCGAAGTCCTCGTCCGCCTCGTAAAAGCTGAGGCGCAACGGGACCCGGGGCAGGGCCTTAAATCCAAAGGCCGGATCGCCCGGGATGTCGTCCGCCTCAAAGGCGCCCAGGGACCGGCCCGCCCGCACCAGTTCGGGGCCCCGGCCGGAGAATGTTCGGCCCAAGGACACGTCCACCATCCGGTGGTCGGCCGCGAAAAAGGGCGCCGCGTCCTTGAAGTCGCGGTAGGAGACCCACTCGCCCTTGATCCGCCCGCCGCCGCCCCGCAACACGTAGTGACAGCAGATGATCCGCATGGCCACCGGTAAATGCCCCGGTCCCAGGGCCGTGACGCCCGCGGCGTCGGCCCGCACCGGGCGGTTGAAGATCTCGAACAGGGTTCCATCGGAACCGGCCACGGCCCCGATGTCGTCCGCCACCCCCGGCCAGTCCACCTCCCCCAGCCGAGGAATCAACTGGTGATACACCCGCCGGTAGGCCTCGGGCCGTTCCGAATCAAACATCATTCCTCCCTGGACCGAGCCAAGAAAAAGTGTTAAGGTCGGCGCCATTATGGATCGGACCGCCATCACTCTCCTCCCCGACCGGCAGCAGTCCCGGTTCCGGAACCCGTTCAACAAGTTCGAGGAAACGACCCTGACCGTGGATGTCCGCCGGGACCCCCTGACCGGACAAGTCAGCCGCATCGTCCCCTTTCGGATAAGAGACCTGCCCCCGGTGGACTATGAGCCCCTGGTCAAACGCTCGGTGGAACTGGGCTGCGCCTTTTGTCCCGAGGCGGTCGAGAAACGGGCGGCCAAATTCCTGCCCGGGTTCGCCGACCCCGAAGGCCGTATCAGACACGGCCGGGCCGTGGTCTTCCCCAACGCCTTCCCCTACACCAAACACAGCGCCGTGGTCGCCCTGGGCCGGCGGCACTTCCGGGCCCTCGACCAAATGCCTCCAGAATTGCTGGCCGACGGCATCGAGGCCTCCCAGGCGTACTTCGACGCCGTGGCCGGGCTCGACCCTGGTTATACCTTCCGGTCAATCAATTGGAACTACATGCCCCTGGCCGGGGCCGGCCAGGTCCATCCCCACTTCCAGGCCGTGGCCCTCAGCCGTCCCACCCGCCACCAACAGGAGATGATCGACGGGCTCAGGGCGTACCGGAACCGGCGCGGCCGCCCTTTCTGGCCCGACCTCATCGACTTGGAAGAGGACCGGGACGAGAGGTTCATCATTCGCCGGGGACGGGTCACCTGGCTGGCGCCGTTCGCCCCCCAGGGCGTCTACGACCTGATGGCCCTCGTCGAGCCGGGCCCGGAACCGGGCCGGCTGGGTCCGGAGGCCGTCGAACAGCTGGGGCGCACCATGTCCCATGTCCTGGCCTTTTTCCACGACCGACACCTGCCGGCTCTCAACGCCGCCTTGCACCTAACCGAGGAAAAAGACTTCTGGCCCCAACTGAGGCTCCTCCCCCGGGTGAACCTCCCGCCGGTCGACATCAGCGACATCAACTACTTCCAGCGACTCCACGACGAGGCCCTGACCTTTTTGCCGCCCGAGAAGGCCGCCGCCCAACTCAAGGAGTGGTTCCAGGATTTTAGCACCAATTAAGAACAACCTGGGCCCAGGGTAGGTTGGTGTAAAATTTAATGACTTATTCCAGACACCAGGGTCTTCTCGGGGCACAAAACCGAGACAGAAAGGTTGACGTCTACCCAAAAAAACGGTAAAGTATGGATCAGAGAAAGCTGGCTGGTAACCTAGCTGTCAGTATTTTCGTGACAGAGAGTAGGGATTTTTCGCAACAAAAGAGCGGGGCGAACTGGAAACAACGAAC
>JAHJDS010000503.1 GCA_018812395.1 Pseudomonadota bacterium | reverse complement strand
CGATCGCCTTCCGAAAGGTCGATCACCACCTCGAACCCGGCCTGGCGGACCGCCCTCAACAACCGCCACTGATGCTTGAGGTGGCTCCAGCCCTTCTGGGTCCGATCCATGACCAGCACCCGGTCCACGGCCGGCGAATCGGTGACCATGTCCAGGGCGATCCGGTCGACCAACACCCAAGTCTGGAAACCGGCCCGTTTCAGCCCGGCCACGACCGGCGTACTGGTCAGGACGTCGCCGATGTGTTTGAGGTTGATGACCAGGGCCCGTGATTCGAGGTCAGGCATTTTCTAAAGCCTTTAATTTTCGGTACTTGAGCCGGGTGTACCGACCGGCCAGCAGGGCCAGGCGCCAGCCGAGTCCGCCGTCCAGAAAGCCCCGCCGCCGGATGTAGGCGTCCAGGACGGCGGCCAGAGAGTGCAGCGGGCCGGTCAGCCGTCCGGCCCGGCGGCCGACCCGGAGATACTCTTGGGCCGAGAGTTCGGCGTATCGCTCCATCCGGGCCAGGTAGTCCTCGACGCCGTCGTAGGTGTAATGCTCCAGGGGCGTTTTCAGTCTGCCTACCGGCCCGTCCACGGCCACGCGCTCGTGGACCAGCCTCTCCACGAATCGTCCCCGATCCTTTTGCCACAGCTTGAGCTGACGGTCCGGGTACCAGCCGCCGTGTCGGACCCAGACGCCGCCGAAATAATTCCGCCGCGGGATCTCGTAACCGCTGACGCCGTCGTCACGCTGAAGAGCCGCTTTAATCTCCCCGGCCAGGGCGGGGGTGACCACCTCGTCGGCGTCCACGCTGAAGACCCACTCCCCTTGGGCCAGGTCCAGGGCCTGATTTTTCTGGGCACCGAATCCCTGCCAGGGGGCCTGGTGGACGTGCTCGGTGAACTCCCGGGCCAGGTCGGGCGTGCCGTCGGTGCTACCCGAGTCGAGGACGACGATCTCGTCGCACCAGGTCAGTCCGGCCAGACAGGTCTGGATGCGCTTTGCCTCGTTAAAGACGATGACCGTGGCCGACAGCTTCATGGCTCTTGGCATCAGGCTTGACGGACGGTTTTCGTCAGTCCTGTTGGTCGAGCGGTTTGGCCTCGTCGATGAGCATGACCGGGATATCGTCCTTGATGGGATAGGCGAGCCTGCATTTGTCGCAGACGAGGGCGGCCTGATCCTCGGTCAGCCTAACGCTTTCCTTGCACTTTGGGCATGCCAATATATCTAATAATTCCTGATTAATTGCCACACTACCTCCGTTATTACTTGAGGATTACATCCTCGATCCAGGCCGCCTCGGCCCGGAGACCATCAACCATCCCCGTCCCCGGAGAATACCCCAGCCGCGACCGGGCCCGGGAAATGTCCGCCTCCGTGTCACGAACGTCACCCTTGACCACCCCCTGGTACTCCAACCGCGGCCGACGGCCAATCACCTCGGCCAGCACCGCCAACACGTCATTGACCGTCATCCGGTTCCCGCCGCCGACGTTGAACGCCTGCCCCACCGTCCCCTCTTCCGGGGCCTTTGCCGCGGCCAGGGTGGCCTGAACAATGTCGCCGACATAGGTGAAATCACGGCTCTGACGCCCGTCGCCAAAGATGCGGATCGTGTCCCCGGTCAAGGCGGCCTTGATGAACCGGTGAAAGGCCATGTCCGGCCGCTGTCCCGGGCCGAACACGGTGAAGTACCGCAGCGATACCGTCTTCAAGGCGAAGTTGGCGTGATACAGCCCCATCAGGTGCTCGCCGGCCAGTTTGGTCACCCCATAAGGCGACACCGGCCGGGGACAGACGTCTTCGGAGGTGGGAAACTCCGGGGCGTTGCCGTAGACCGACGATGATCCGGCAAAGACCAGCCTCACGCCCGAGGCGAACTCCTTGACGGCCTCGAGCAGGCGCTGGGTCGCCCGGATGTTGTTGTCCACGTACGTCTCGAACCGCTGCCCCCAACTGGCCCGCACCCCCGGCTGGGCGGCCAGGTGAAAGACGACCTCGACCCCACCGAGCAGCGGCGGCAAATCCACCTGGTTCAGGTCGGCCTCGACCAGGCGCCAGTCGGCCCAATCCCGGAGGTCGGCCACGGCCCGTTCCTTGATCGCCCGGGGGTAGTAGTCGGTGAAACAGTCCAGCCCGACCACCTCGTCGCCCCGCTCGAGCAGGGCTCGGCACAAATGGGCGCCGATAAAACCGGCCGCGCCGGTGACCAGACACTTCATATTCGCTCCCCAGCGGCCGATTTATTCTTGGTCTCAATCAACGTCCGGCAACGCCTCGGTCCGGGCCAACACCCCGCCGGCCTCGGTCAGGACCATCTCCGGCGTTATTCGTTCCAGACACACCGGATCAGGACACGATTTTTTGAAACATGGGCTGCAGTCCAGGTCCACTCGGATCACCCGGTGACCCCGGCCCACGGGCCCGGTGCGCCAGGGCGCGGTTGGCCCGAACAGGGCCACCACCGGGGCGCCCACGGCCGCCGCCAGATGCATGGTCCCCGTGTCCGGACTGATGACCACCGCGGCCCGACGAAGCAGCTCGGCCAGTTGGCGCAGGCCGGTTTGGCCCACCAGGTTGGCCGGCGGGGTTACGGTCCGGCCGATGATCTCCTCGGCCAGATCCACGTCGGCCGGGGCGCCGGTCAGTACCACCCGGGCGTCCCTTTCCCGGACCAGGCCGTCACACACCGCGGCGAATTTTGGGGACGACCACCTCTTGGTCGGCCACAGGGCCTCGGGATGGACCACCACCAGCGGCCCTTCCCGACCGCCCATATCCGCCAGGAGTTCGTCCACCCGAGCGGCCTCGGCCGGCCCCAGGCCCAGCCGAAACACCGGGTCTTTGACATCAGACCCCAGAAACCGGGCCACGTCCAGATAGCGCTCTACGGCGTGGCGATCCGGGTCGTAGGCCGGCAACCGTTGGTTGACGAACAGCCAGGCAAACTCCCGGCTCCTCTCAAAACCGAGCCGCACCCGGGACCTGGCCAGCCGGGTCAGGATACCACTCTTGAACAGTCCCTGCAAATCCACCACCAGGTCATACGGCCGGGACCGCAACTCCTCGAGAAAGCGTCTGATATCCGTCAAACGACGGCCCACACCTCCCCCGCCCCGGCCCAGCCAGGTCTTGCGCCGCGAGACGATGACCCGATCCAGGACCGGATGGCCGGCCAGCAGATCGCCGGCCGCCTCCTCCACCAGCCAGTCCAGGCTCGCCCGGGGCCAGAGGGCATGGATCGCCTCGGCAAAGGCCAGGGCCTGGACCACGTCGCCCAGGGCCGACAGCTTGACGATCAGGATTCGCTCTGGTTGGCCAATATCCAATCGACCGCCTCGCTCAGGTCCTCGGCCACGAAATCCGGCTGGATCTTCGTGGCCGGCAGCAGATACTTCTCTTCGCCCCGTCCGTAACCGGTCCGGACGAGTATACCGCGCACCCCGGCCCGCCAGGCGCAGTCCACGTCCGCCAGCCGGTCGCCCACGGCATAGGAGCGCTTCAGTTCCAGATCCAATTCCCGCGCCGCCCGCAAAATCAGCCCGGGTTTGGGCTTACGGCAGTCGCAGTCCACGGCATAGGCCGGAACCTCGGCCGAGGGGTGGTGGAGGCAGACATAGACGCCGTCCAGCCGGGCCCCCTCCCCGGCCAACCCGGCGGCCAGGTCCTGGTTGACCTCGTCCACCAGTTTTTCGGGGAAATACCCCCGGGCCACGCCGGACTGGTTCGAGATGACCACCACCTTGAACCCGGCCTGGTTGAGCCGCCGCACCGCCCGTGAGACGCCGGGCAGGATCACCAGCCGAGAGGGGTGGTTGATGTAACCCATCTGCTCGTTCAGGGTGCCGTCCCGATCCAGAAAGACCGCCCTATCCGCCACGCGCTCCTCCTAACAGCCGCTCGCAGGCCTGGACCACTTCGTCCACCTCCACGGCCCGGAGGCACTCGTAGTCCGTGGGGCAGACCGGCTCGAGGCACGGGCTGCACTCCGGGGCGTGACGGACGATGACCGATTTGTCGCCCCGGGGCCCGGTGGTCAAGGGATTGGTCGAGCCGAACACGGCCACCATTGGTACCTCCTGGGCCGCGGCCACGTGCATCAGCCCCGAGTCATTGGTCAGGAACAGGTCGCACGCTCCGATCAGGGCCAGGGCCTGTTTCAAGGTCGTCTGTCCGGCCAGGTTCAGGACCCGGGGCGAGTCGATCAGTTCGGCCACCTCGGCCGCGGCCTGGGCCTCGTCCGGACCGCCGAAGATAACGACCCCGGCTTGGTGGTCACCAATCAGTCGGTCCGCGGTCTGGGCGAACCGTTCCGGGAACCAGCACTTGGCCGGACCGTAGGCCGCCCCCGGGGCCAGGCCGATCAGCGGGCCGGAGAGATCGAGTTTTTCGCTCAAAAAATCCCGGGCCGCCTGGTATTCCTCGTCCCTCAACTTGAGTCGCGGCTCGGAAAAGGAGGCCTCCAGCCCCAGGCCTTCGATCAGATTCAGGTAGTAATAAACCTGATGCTTAACTTTAAAATTATCGCCTAACTTTATTGATTGATTTAGTAAAAAAGAACGGGCGTCCGTGTTGTAGCCGGCCCGGAACGGCACCCGGGCCAACCAGACCAGGGCTGCGGCTTCGAAGGCGTTCTGAAACAGCACCGCCCGATCAAACCGTTTCTGTCTGATCTCCCGGGCCAGCCGCCACATGCCGGAGAACCCCTGGTGGCGGCCCGGCTTAACATAAAACATCAACTCGTCGGCCAGGCCCGAGGCCTCGTAAATATCCGCCACCCGGGGCCGGACCAGGACGGTTATCCGGGCCTCGGGCCGCGCCCGGCGCAGGGCGGCCAGGGCTGGGAGGGTCATGACCGCGTCCCCGACCCAGTTGACCGCCCGGACCAGGATGTTTTCAGACCTCGGGGGCCCAGTTGGGCTCATCTTTGCCTCGTTTGACCCGGGGCCACTTGTGCCAGGGCCAAGTTTTGAAGCGCTGGTGCAGCCAGAACCACTGCTCCGGCCGCCGCCGGATCATGGCCTCCAGAAAGGAATTGACGGTCTGGGTGTTGGCCTCGATCATCTTGGTCCGATCAGACAGGCGCACCAGGTCCAGCGGCTTTGCCAGGGCCAGGTGATACCGGCCTTGCTCATAGTAACTATAACACGGCACCACCGGCGACCCGGTGGCCTGGTGCAGCCGGGCCAGGCCCCGGTTGGTGCAGGCCCGTCGGCCGAAAAAAAAGACGAACACGCCGTGGTACCAGTCCACGTTCTGGTCCATGAGCATGCCGGTCACGCCGCCGGATCTGAGTTCGGTCAGCATCTGCCGCACGCTGCCCAGTTTCTTGTGGACCACCGTCCCGGTGTGGCTCCTGATGCGCGTCATCAGCCGCTCCAGGGGCACGGAGTCCAAGGGCCGGGCCGTTCCCGAAAACTCGCCCAGCACCAGCGGCAGGAGCAAGGGGTACAACTCCCAGTTGCCGTAGTGGGCCATGAGCAGGATGACCCCTTGGCCCTGCTTCCGGGCGGCGTCCAGATTTTCTAGACCCATAAACCGGACCCGCCGCCTCAGACGAACGGACGGAACTTCAAACGCGGCCACGATGTCCACCGCCACCTGGCCGAGGTGGCGGAAACAGGCCCGGGCCAGATCGTGAATCTCGGCCTCGCCCAGTTCCCGGCCAAAGGCCAGCCGCAGGTTCTTGCGGGTGATGGCCCGGTGGCGGCGGTCGACCCAAAAGGCGATTTCGCCCAGCAGGCGGCCGGCCGGGCGCAGCAAGAAAGGCGGTATCCAGGACAAGAACCTGGCCCCGGCCGCCAGCAGCCTGTAAATCGCCTCGTCCATCAGTCGATCACGCCCTTGAGCAGCCGGACGAATTCGTCCCGGGGTTCGACGGCGGCCTCGACCTCGAGGACCCACGTCTCCACGGCCGGCGGATAAACTCCCACCAGCCGGGCGGCGTCCTTGGTGGTGGTGACCACAATCAGGCCGGCCCCGGCCGCCGCGGCGGCCACCTCGTTGAGTTCGGCCGCGGAAAAGAAGTGGTGATCCGGGAAAAACCGGCGTTCGAACACGTCCGCCCCCAGGCTTTGCAGGGTGTCGGCAAAACGCTCCGGCCGGCCCAGGGCGGCCAGGGCCAGCACGCGTTGGCCGTGGAAAAGGTCCAGGGGTAGCGAGGCGTTGTCCTCGAACCGATACAGGCCGCTGGGCATGATCCGGGAGCGAAACCGTGGCGCCGGGAGTTCCAGGCCCGTCACTTTGGCCAGGTCGGCCGCTGGACCGGGACCGGACAGGACCAGGGCCGAGGCCCGCCGCAGGGCCATGGCCGGCTCCCGCAGGTCCCCCCGGGGCAGGAAGCGCCCCACCCCCAACGGCGCGGCCGCGTCCAGGACCACCAGGTCCAGGTCCCGGGCCAGTTGGCGGTGCTGAAAGCCGTCATCGAGGACGATGACCTGCGGCTCGAACCGGCCGATGGCCGTCAGAGACGCCCGGTACCGGTCGGCCCCGACGATCACCGGCGCGGCCAGGCCCCGGGCCATCATCCACGGCTCGTCCCCGGCCTCGGTGGGCGGCACCAGGACCTCCCGGCCGTCGCCGACGACCACGACCTTTTGCTCGTCGGTGCGCATGTACCCCCGGGAGACCACCACCGGCCTGATCCCCTCGGCCAGGAGCAGGCGGCAGACGGTCATCACCAGCGGCGTCTTGCCCGTGCCGCCGACCACGATGTTGCCCACGCTGATGACCGGGACGTCCAGGCGCCGGACCTTTTTCACCTCGAGGTCGAACATGACGTTGCGCACCCCGACGGCCCAGGCGAAAAAACCGGCCGTCAGAGAGGCCAGCCACCGGAGCGGCCACAGCCACCACGTCCGGTCGGCCTCATCGATCAGCCGTCGCCACAGGTCAGTCAAGCAACAACTCCGCCAGGCGATCGACGGTCACCCGGGTGGCCCCCCGATGCCGGTCGACCAGTCGGGCCGCGGCCCGGCCCACGATCCGGGTCTGGTCCGGCTCGGCCCACAGCCGGGTCAGGGTGTGAGTCAAGGCCTCGTTGTCCGCGACCTCGATTCCGGCCCCGGCGGCCAGGAATTCGTCGCGCATCTGGGGAAAATTCTTCATGTTCGAACCGAACAGGACCGGCACCCCGAACGCGGCCGGCTCGAGGAGGTTGTGGCCGCCCACGCCGCGCTCCTGGATCAGGCTGCCTCCGACAAAGGCGGCCTCGGCCAGGGCGTAGATCGCCGCCAGTTCGCCCAGGGTG
>JAHJDS010000502.1 GCA_018812395.1 Pseudomonadota bacterium | reverse complement strand
CGTAGTCTCAGGAAAAACTCGCCCCGGGCCAGGAGCGCCACCGCTGATTTGGGCCTCAGACTCAAGGCCCGGTCAAAGTCGCGCCGGGCCCATTTGTGGCGTCCGAGTCTGGTCAGGGCCCGCCCGCGCCTGATCAGGGCCTGGACGTTGCCCGGATCGTCCCGCAGTTCCTGGGTGGCCCGCTCGACGATCCGTCTCTGCCGGGCCTGGATCAGGGCCGGGTCGGAGGCGATCAAGCCGGGTGGGGCCCGGCCCAGGCGCTTGAGGGCCACGTACAGGTTATGCTTGGCGTCGGACCAGTTGGGCCGCAGTTTGAGGCATTGACGAAAATCCTTGGCCGCGGCGCGGTGTTTACCCAAGGCCAGGTGCGACAGGCCGCGATTGTAGATCGCCGCCAGGTAGTCGGGCTTGAGCTTGATCGCCTTGGAATAGAGGCTCACCGCCCGGCGATGCCGGCCCTGCCGGGCCGCCTCCACGGCCAGCACCGCCCACTGCTCGGCGGTCCGGGATTGGGCCGGAACGCTCGGCGGCGGGACGAGGAACGCCAAAACGAGCCACCCCAGGAAGATCACCGTCGCCCGGGTGACTCGTGGGCGTGATGTGGTTTGCTTTTTCGTCATCATCAGCACCCGACCAAACGCCGCCCTTGTTCAGATCGATCGGAACCAATCGTTGTTAATTGTACCAGTCCTGGTGCGGGAAGGACCACCTTCACGGCCATATTTCACCGCCCGCTCGAATCATTGACCCCAACGCATCAGAAAAAACACGTAGCCAAAGCTGTCCCCATGGCGGCGGCAGATGTCCGACTCCCGGTCGTGCTCCTCGAGCACCTGGGACAGGTCCGGATCGCTCTCGGCCCGGGCCCGCAGCGTCTCGGCCCGCTCGCCCAGCGGCGTCAGGTATTCGGTCCACCAGTCCTCGGAAGGCAGGATAAAGTGTTTTAGGACCGAAAAACCGGCCTCAACCGCCAGGGCGACGTTCCCGGCGATATCGGTCATGGGCGGGTAAGCGGCCGTCATGTAACTCAAAACCTCGGCCGGCGGGTCGTCGGTCAGCCAGGCCAGCTCGCTGGCGACGACGATCCCGCCGTTTTTGAGGAAACGGCTCCAGTTCTCGAGCCCGGGCTTGAAGCCGAGGATAAAGATCGAGCCCTCGGCCCAGATCAGATCGATGCTTTGGGGCGGGAAATCCAGCGCGCCCATGTCGGCCCGGCGGGTGGTGATCAGGGTTGAAAAACCCTGGGCCGCGACGGCCCGGTCCAGTTGGTCCAGAAAGGGCTGGTGGAAGTCGATGGCGATGACGGGAACGCCCAGTTCCCAGGCCAGGACCAGGGTCTGCTTGCCCGGGCCGCAGCCCAGGTCGAGGACGGCCGGTTTTTCAGGCAGGGCCGGCAGGCGGTTGATGGCCTGGCGGGTGGCGGTGTCGCTGCCCGGGCCTTCCCGGGGGATGTCCTGGTGCAGGGTGAAGAAGGCTTCCCAGTTCATTGATCTGTCTCCTTGATTTACACGACCCATATGGCCGAGCGAGAAAAATTGGAGCACGGATGGCAGGCTCCCTTGATGCCGAGGAAATCCACGACCCGCGGGATCAAGACCATCATCCGGATCGCCGGCCAGCCCCCACGTTAGGAGAATTTTTTAAGGGGGTCAAGTCAATCGAGGCTGATCGTTTTATAAAAAACCGTTTGGAACAGAGAGCTTGCTGTCTGATTCAGATCCCTCATAGGCACTCTTAACTATCCAGCCCACCTGTCAGGTCAATACCGTCATATTTGAGATGAATCTAACAAGAATCGGTTTCTAATGTTGTCTAATCCGACCACCGGCTCCTGGCAGGCGAAGTTGTCGCAGACGTAGACGGTCGCCTGGCCGTCGCGGGCCGTGTGCTCCTTGGTCCAGGGGGCGATTTCATCCAGGTCCGTCGCCCCGGCGCCCGTGGGCTTGAACAGGACCACCCGCCGGGGATTGAACCGACCTCGCAACACGTCCAGCGCCGCCTCGGTCTCGGCCTGGTCGTCCCCGGCGACCACGACCACCTCCTGGGACGGACCGAGACCGAAGTCGAGGGCGCCCAGGAACTGGGTATGGGCCATGGGGTATTGACCGAACGCGGCACCGAACAGCCGGAAGATCCGATCTGCGTCCCGCTCGCCCGACGTGTCGCCGGTGAGGCGTGAGAGCCGCACCAGATTCAGGGCGGCCACGGCGTTGCTCGAGGGCAAGGCGCCGTCATAGATCTCCTTGTCCCGGACGATCAATTGCTCGCCGTCATGGGGCGTGAAAAAATAGCCCCCCTCGGCCTGGTCCCAATAGAACTCGTTCATCTGTTGTTGCAACTCCAGGGCCGAGGCCAGATGCTGGGGATCGAACCCGGCCTGATAGAGTTCCACCAGGCCCCAGATGAAAAAGGCGTAATCGTCGGCATAGGCCGGCCAGGTGAACTCCCCGTCCCGCCAGCGCCGGAAGAGCCGCCCGGTGTCGAGCTCCCGGTTCTTATATACGAAATCCGTGGCCCGGGCCGCGGCCTGGATCAGATCCGGCTCACCCAGGGCGGCCCCGGCCTGGGCCAGGGCGGCGATCATCAGGCCGTTCCAGGCCACCAGGACCTTGTCGTCCTTGAGGGGCGGGACCCGGTCCCGGCGGGCCTCGAACAGCTTTTGCCGGGCCGCGGCCAGCCGCTGTTCGGCCTCGGCCTTATCCAAATCCTCCTGGCGGGCAAAGGACTCGATCTCCCGGCTCTGGTGCAGGATGTTCTTGCCCTCGAAGTTGCCGGTCTCGGTCACGTCGTAGAAGCGGCCAAAAAATTCGCCCTCTTCCGGGCCCAGGACGGCCTGGATCTCGGCCGGAGTCCAGACGTAGAACTTGCCCTCTTCCCCCTCGCTGTCGGCGTCCTCGGCCGAAAAAAAGGCCCCCTCGGGCGAGGTCATGTCCCGTAATACATAGGCGGCAATTTCTGAGGCCGTAATGCGGTACTCATCCTTGCCCGTGACCTGATGGGCCTCGACGTAGGCCATCAATAAGAGGGCCTGGTCGTAGAGCATCTTCTCGAAGTGGGGCGCCAGCCACCGCTGATCGACGGAATAGCGGGCGAATCCAAATCCCAGGTGATCGTAGATGCCGCCCCAGCGCATCTGCCGGAGCGTTTTTTCAACCATGACCAGGGCCTCGGAATCGGGCCGCCGGTGCTGCCAGCGCAGGAGGAACGTCAGGTGATGGGGCGTCGGAAATTTGGGGGCGTTGCCGAAGCCGCCCCAGGTCGAGTCAAAGGTGCCGCGGAGTTGATTGTATCCCAGGCGGAGCACTTCCTCGCCCGGCGGGACGGCCGCACCCTGGGGCCGAGCGGCCTGGAGCCGGTCGGTCATCTGCCGGCCGATCTGGAACAACTTGCCCCGATCCTCGGCCCACAGCCCGGCGATGCGCCTGAGGATGTCGATGAAGCCGTTCATGCCCATCCGCGACGTTTTGGGAAAATACGTCCCCGCGAAAAACGGGCGGCCGGCCGGGTCCAGCCACACTGACAGCGGCCAGCCGCCGCTGCCGGTCATGGCCTGGCAGACCTTCATGTAGACCTGGTCCACGTCGGGCCGCTCCTCCCGGTCGACCTTGATCAACACGAAGTGTTCGTTCAGGATGCCCGCCACCTCCTCGTCCTCGAAGGACTCGTGGGCCATGACGTGGCACCAGTGACAGGTGGCGTACCCGATGGACAGGAAGACGGGTTTGTCGTCCTTTTTAGCCGCCGCGAAGGCCTCTTCGCCCCAGGGGCGCCAGTGGACCGGATTGTCGGCGTGCTGCAGCAGATAGGGACTTTTTTCTCGGCCCAAAAGATTGGCCACAATCATCCTCCCGGGCGGGATCGGTGGAGATGGACTTGATTAGGATATGAGCTTGATTAAATGTACTTGATGAATTGGGTCTTATCAAACGAGGGTCAAATCGAATCGCTGCTCGTCGACGGTCGAGCCCCACTGGCTGACGCGATGCTTTTCGGTGAGTTGGAAGCCGTGGGCCTCGTATAAACGCCGGGCCGGGTCCAGTCCGGCGAAGGTCCACAAAAAGACCCTGTCATGCCCCGCCCGGCGGCAGAACTCGACGGCGTCGCGGATCAGACGCCGGCCCAGACCCCGCCCCCGCCACGGCTCGTCCACGATGAACCACCTCAGGCGGGCGCCCTCGGTTTGGCGCAAGGCGCCGTCAATGGCGATCGCCCCGGCCAGTTTTTTTTGCTCTCGGGCGGCCTGGAAGTGATCGGTCCGGTCCTCGAAACGCCCGAAGAACTCGGCCAGATCGCCCCCGACCTGGGTCTCGAAGCTCAGGTCAAAACCCCAATGTTGATGGTAGTAGACGGCGTGCAGGCGGGTCAACTCGCCGATAACGCCGGGGTAGTAACCGGAATAAGTCAATTCCGAAGTCTTCAAGAGGCGGTCTCCGCGGACGTCTGTTCAAAACCGGATAACCGATCGTGGGGCGTCAGCGCCATTTGAAGTCCGGCCCAGGAATCCGACGGCCGCCCGTGGATGTCATCCGGTGAAAACGACGCCGACGGGATTTGTCCCGTCGGCGCTCAGCCTGATGGCCGGATATGTTTGTGGTCAGGTGGCGCTCCTCGCCGGTCCGGGAGGGGAAAGGAGCGTCCAGGGTCACTTACTCGCTTCAACCATGGGGCAGGGCCCGCAGGTCAACAGACCGTTGCAGTTGGAGACCGGCATGGCGCAGTTCTGGAGGTTGATCGAGGTACGATGCAGCTTGCCGGTCCGGTCCGGGCAGACGCACGACAGCATCACCTTCCCGGTCCGCTTGCAGTACTGGCAGGTTTGTTTGTAGCTGATGTAATTACCGGCTACCGGGCGTTTAGTTTTTTTTTGAGCCGGCGCGGATGAGGCGGGCCCCGATCCGCTCGGTCCGATCGGGCAGTGGACCCTGATCATCCGACCCATGAGCGAGTTGGGATTGACCTTCATCGCCTTGGCCGTGCCGCGGCCCCGATACAGGATCTTCTGTTTCTTGCCGACGAGTTGGTAGGCCAACATTTGAAAGGTACTGGCGCCGCAGCAAAAACGGAGCTTGTACTTGCGAGCGATGGCCAGGCCCCACTTGGTCTGCCGGGGCTTGTTGAAAACCACGCCGGCCACGGTGACGGTGCAGTCGCCCTGCTTGGCGATGACCCGGTCGCTGACCGCCCACGTCCCGACCTGGTTAGTTCCGATTTTGACCCATTTGGCCAAGGCCGGCACGGTAAAAGACAAGACGACACACGCCACCAACAGGGCCACAATCAGCCTTTTCATTCGTTCCTCCCGGACACTCTTGAATAATCCCACCGCCCCGGCCGGAGCCCGGCGTGGAGGTTGAACGTACCCCTCCAGTATAGATGGCCCGGACAGGGCTGTCAAAAAGATATTGCGGCGGCTGTTACGGGGCGCGGACCGATTCTGCCCCGATGACTGGTCGCGACGCCGGAGACTCTTTGACAGCCCCAAGGCCGGTGGTTTAGAGTGACACAGTCGCGGCGCCACCGCCGCGTGATTGATGTCAAGACGATTAAATCATTCCGGCCCGGTCGGCCGGACCGACTCTCTCGCCACCCGGGCGGGACACTGGAGGTCGAATCATGGGCAGAGGACCGGCCATCCTGGCCGGCGCGACCTTGACCCTGGCGCTCTTCTTGTCGCCCGGGGCGGCGGCGGGGCAATCGGCCCTGGAGTGGATCAGGCGCGGCAACCAGGCCGACGCCCGGGGCGATCACGCCCGGGCCATCGAGTTTTTCACCCGGGCGTTGCGATCGGCCCGGGGCCGGGCCGGCCCGTCCCTGCGGGCGGTGGCCCGGTTCAATCGGGGCAACACCTACGTCCGGCTCAAACGATACGACCGGGCCGTGGCCGATTATTCGGCGGCCGTGAGGCTGGCCCCGAGATACGCCAACGCCTTTTTCAACCGGGCCCTGATTCAGGCCCGTTTGAAGCGGTACCAGGACGCCCTGCGGGACGTGAACCAAGTCATTCGCCTCAGGCCCGGACAGGCCAGGGCCTACCTGCTTCGCGGGGGGATTTACGGACAGAAGAAGAAATACCGCCTGGCGCTCCGGGATTTCTCGTGGGCCATCAGGCTCGATCCCAAGAACGGCCAGGCCTACGCCCTGCGGGCGGTGACCTACCAAAAACTGGGGCAGACCGCCAAGGCCAGGGCCGACCTGGAACGGGCCCGGCGACTGGGCGGCTCGGGCAGACTGCCCATCCAGCCCGGCGGACCGGGCCGGTGACCTGTCCGGAGAGGAACGGCCGGCCCGGCCCGGCCGAGGATATTAAGGAGCGATGATCGTGCGCGCCACCGTGGCCATGACTATCGTCGGCCTGGTCATCTTCGGCCCGGCCCGGGACGCGGTCGGGGCGGCCTTCGACCGGCCCGGCTACGGCCGGCTCAGCTTCGGCATGACCAAGGCCCAGGTGGCCAAGGCCCACCCCAAACTGAGGCTGGTCCAGGCCGGTCATTACGACCTCCACTCTCCGCTCAAGTGGGTGGGTCGGACCTGGCGGACCGTGGCCGTGTTCCGTGGCGGCCGGCTGGCGGCGGTCATGGTCCTGACCGCCTATGATCCGGCCCACTTCCAGCAGGTTGTCAAGACGGCCGGCCAGGACCTGGGGAGGCCCCGTGTTTTCCGGCAGAAACTCCTGTTCTGGCGGCAGTCGCGGCGGGTGATCGTCTTGGGGTGGACCCAGGTCAGCGGCCGGCCGACGACCTTCATGCGGTTCATGCCGTCACACCAAACGGCCGTCCCAAAACCGTCGACCAGGGCCCCGCCCCGGACCACGACCAAGAAACCGGGGCTGACCGGGAAGAAACCGGTCTCGGGCATTTACCGGGCCACCGGCGAGTACAAGGTCTGCTCGGGACGGGTGCCGTATCGCTTCTGTTTCAGCCGCTTCGTCTGGGGCGCGGGCCGAACCGAGACCGAGGCCCAGATCAACTGCAACAACCATCTGTCCCGGATGGTCACGATCCACACCATGGGGGGGTCGACGGCCTATCTGACCCGCTACTGCCGGGTAATCAAGTAGGTCGCCCCAAGCTCGCCCCCGCCACCACCAGAAAAGGGCGAGCCCCGCAAGCTCGCCCCGTCTCAACTACCAAGAGGCGACCCCCGCGGGCCCGCCCCGTCTCAACCACCAAAGGCGAGCCCGCCAGGCTCACCCTCCCAAAGGCGCCCCGCAAGTTCGCCCCACTTGTGGTGCCGAAGGGGAGACTCGAACTCCCACGGGCATACACCCACTAGACCCTGAACCTAGCGCGTCTACCAATTCCGCCACTTCGGCCCGACTTGATTTTCCTGAAGCCAGAGAATAAGATGTAAGACTTCCGATGTCAAGTCTTTGCGTGTCGGTTCTTTTGTCGGAAGCGAGATCAGATTGATGACCACCATTTTCGGGCTGGAAAACTACCGGACTCCGGCGCCCGGCCCCGTGCTGACCATCGGCAACTTCGACGGCGTGCACCTGGGGCACCTGGCCCTGTTCGACCGGGCCACCTCGCGGGCCCGGGAGGTCGACGGGACGTCCATGGTCCTGACCTTCGAGCCGCACCCGATGCGGGTCCTCAGGCCGGACGTCAACCTGCCGCAGATCTGCGTCCTGGAGCGGAAGCTGGAACTGATCGGCCAGGCCGGGATCGAGGTGATCATTGTCGCCCGCTTCTCGGCCGATTTCGCCGCCATCACCGCCCGGGATTTTGTCCGGAAAATCCTGGTCAACCGCCTGGGGATAAAGGAACTGGTCGTCGGACACGACTACACCTTCGGCCGGGGCCGCCAGGGTGACATCGGGCTGCTCAACGACATGGGCCGGGAACTGGGCTTCGCGGTCCACGAGGTCGGCCCGGTGGAGATCGAGGGACAGGTGGTCAGTTCCACCCGGGTCAGGTCGCTCATCCTCGACGGCGACATCCCGGCGGCCAACCGGCTCCTGGGCCGGGAGTACCAACTCTCTGGCCGGGTGATCCAGGGCCACGGCCGCGGCGCCAAGCTGCTCGGCTTTCCCACGGCCAACCTGCGCCCGGCCAACGAATTGCTGCCCCCGATCGGGGTCTACGCCGTGTTGGTGGAACGGGGCGACGTCACTCATCAGGGGGTGACCAACATCGGCACCAACCCGACCTTCGGCAACGGGGAGCTGTCGGTGGAGACCCATATCCTGGACTTCCAGGGCGACCTCCACGACCAGACCATTCGCCTGAGGTTCTTCAAACGGCTGCGCGGCCAGCGCCGGTTCGGCGGCATTGACGAACTGGCGTCGCAAATCGGCCTGGACGTGCTCGAGGCCCGCCGGGTGCTAGAAGATAGTTACATCACGGCTAAAAAGTAGCTCTCGGACGTGGCCTGTCGAACGGGAAATATGGTTTTCGAGGCCCCGTAACCCCTGACCGGCGTTTTTGAGGGGTTGACACCTGCCTACCCTTGTGGTAGATATTTCGTCACTTTTCGGACAACGGCACAAGGTTATAAGACTCCCCCTTTAGTGGGGATATTCCTTTCCGAGGTGGCATCGTTGTCGTCCGCCGGCCGGGGACTACGGCATCGGTGTAGGGGGAAACACCAGTCTGCGCCCTTGTTCGGCGCCCTGATTCCGGTGAGGACCGCTTTCGGACGATTAGCATCGGCTTCTGGCAGAGGGGAAGATCAGTGGCGACAGCTCCGGTTCAAGCCGCCCTCCACGACTGGGTTTACGTCCTTATTTTCCTGAGCGTCGCCGCCGGATTCGCCGTCGTTCCCATCATCCTGGCCGTTGTCCTGTCTCCCCGCCAACCGGCCCCCCTCCAGGAGGAAATCTACGAATCGGGCATGGCGCCCCTTGGTCCGGCCTGGATTCAATTCGGGGCGGCCTACTACCTTTTCGCCCTGATTTTTTTGGCCTTTGACGTGGACGTGCTGTACCTCTTTCCGGTGGCGGTGGCCTACAATCAGGGCTTTTTGTGGCGGG
>JAHJDS010000586.1 GCA_018812395.1 Pseudomonadota bacterium | reverse complement strand
TTCTTCATTGCGGGTGTCACCTGGTCGCACCTGTGGGGGGTGACGCGCAATCCCTGGAACACGCAAATTACCCCCGGCGGCTCGTCAGGTGGATCGGCTACAGCCTTGGCGGCCGGATTTACCACCCTGGCGCTCGGCTCGGATATGGGCGGTTCGATCCGTATCCCTGCCGCCATGTGTGGACTGTTTGGATTCAAGCCGCCTTTTGGCCGTGTTCCGACTTCGGAAGTCTCCTACGAATCCTTTGGCCCGCTGGGACGCACCTTTGCGGATATGAATCTGCTCCAGAACTACATGAGCGGACCGCACCCCCTGGCGCACTCGTCCTTGCGGCCCAAACTGGATTACCCTGAAACCTATGGTGCTGTCAAAGGTTGGAAGGTGGCCGTGGACGTACTTAGCGAGTATGGCGAAGAAGTGGACGAGTCAGTTTTAAAGTCCATGCAAGAGGCGATTGAGAAGTTGAAAGAGCTCGGCTGCGAAGTCGAGATCATGGACCTGGGTTTCCGCCATGCTGATTTCGAAACTATGATCGCCGGGCTGATGTCCACCGAAATGGGATTGCTGGCGTTGATGGCAGCCGAAAACCCGGATGCGTTGACTCCCTATGTGAAGGATTTTCTGGAAACCTATGGCGACAAGATGGGACCGCAATACGCGGTCGAAGCAGAAGAATTACTCCTGAAATACAACCGTCAGGTGCAAGAAAAGGTCTTCATGAAGGGTTATCAGGCCATCGTCATGCCCACCGTGTTAACCCCCTACGTAGCTGCCGACTGGTTTTCGTCACCTGAAAAAGCGGTTGTGACTGTGAACGATAAAGAGGTTGAGTCGCGCATGGGATTCTTCACGACCTGGATGTGGAACCTGTTGGGGCGGAATCCGGTGGTCAATGTGCCCAATGGCATCACGCCTGAAAATATCCCGCTGGGGATGCAGATCGTCAGCAATACTTTCGAGGATCTGGTCGCCTTTCAATTGGCAAATGCGTGGTCGGAAGTAGCGCCGGGGTTCTACCATTCGCAATTCCCTGATTTTGTATCTTTTCAATAAATCGGGGTGTGGGGTTACCCCACTTCCCCCTTCTTTTTGAGAAGTCGCCATGAAAATAAATTTTCACCACCAATCATGAAAATTTATTTTCAGATCAGATACCTGATTTTCGATAAAAGAACGGGCGACTTGTTGGTCGCCCGTAAATATTATTGTGTCTTTTCTTCCAGCCACTTTGGCACGGAAGTCAATGCGTCCTTGACTTTACCCACATCCTTGCCGCCGCCAAAGGCCAGGTGGGGCGCGCCGCCGCCGCCAGCGCCAAGTTGACGGGAAATGTGACCGACCAGGTCGCCGGCCTTGAGGCCTTTCTGGATCAAATCCTGGGTAACGGTCGCCATGACGACCACGTTGTTTTCAGCAGGCGAAGCGACGACACAAATTCCATTTTCAGGGTACTTCTCGCGGAAGGTGTCGGCCAGTTTACCGAGCGCGTCTTTGTCCAGGCCGGGCATTTCAACAGCTAGTAGCGTGATTCCGTTTACCTGCTGAGCCGTTGAAAGTTGAAGGTTGAAGGTTGAAAGCGCAGAATCGCGGCGTAGGGCGGTAAGTTGCTTACGGAGTTCGGCCACTTCGTCTTGCAAGCCTTCCACTTTGGATGGTAGTTCTTCGGGTGTGGTCGAGAGTAACGCAGCGGCTTTTTTGGCAGCCTTGAATCGACGCGCGATCAGTTCATACGCCCCGCGGCCTGTCACCGCTTCGATGCGGCGGATACCAGCCGCAGCCGAGCCTTCGCTGGTGATGAGGAAGGCGCCCACATCAGATGTACGCTCCAGATGTGTGCCGCCGCAGAGCTCGTAGGAATATCTTTTTTTTCCTTCTTGCTCCGTCAGGGTCTCAGACCCTGACGAGCCAACGGGGGCAATTGTCAGTGTGCGGACAGTTTCACCGTATTTCTCGCCAAAGAGCGCCATCGCGCCTTCCTTGATCGCTTCTTCGCGCGGCTTGGACTTGGGCGTGACTGCCATATCTGCCGCGACCGCATCATTGACAAGCTTTTCGACACGCTCGATCTGTTCGGGCGTCATGGCGTCAGGATGGGTAAAGTCGAAGCGCAGGCGATCGGGGGCGACCAATGAACCAGCCTGGCGGGCTATGTTACCTAATACTTGATGCAGGGCGGCGTGCAATAAGTGTGTAGCGGTGTGGTTGCGCATAATGTCGTGACGGCGTTGCATATCCACTTCCGCAATGGCTATGTCGCCTACTTTTGGTTGGCCGGAGACCACTTCGCCCACGTGGACGATGATGCCTGTGGAGGGTTTGCGCAGGTCGGTGACTTCGATTTCCCAACTCTGCCCCCCTCCGGCTCCCCCCATTTTCTCCGAAAATAGGGGGAGAGATTTTATATAACCTGTATCACTTACCTGACCACCAGATTCGATGTAGAAGCCGGTTTTGGGTAGGACCACAGAGACCACATCGCCGAAGGAAACAGTGTCAACCGTTTTT
>JAHJDS010000050.1 GCA_018812395.1 Pseudomonadota bacterium | reverse complement strand
GGCCAGGATCTTGGGGGCGAACCGGGGCGACACCTGGGGCGGGGACCAGACGTCGAGGTGCCCGACCATCACCCTGAGCGCCTCGACCTCGGCCCGGCAATGGGGGCACCCGGCCAGGTGGTCGGCAAAGGCGGACCGCTCGGCCTCGGTCATCCGTCCGGAGATGAAGTCGTAGGCCGACTCTGATTGCGGGCAGGGTGGCGAGGTCATATTCCCTCCCGGCAACACCGGCTGAAACTCTCCTTGAGCCGCCCCAGGGCCCGGTGAACCCGGGACTTGACCGTCCCCGGGGGCAGACCCAGCACCCGGGCCGCCTCCTCGTAGGCCAATCCCTGGTAATGGACCAGGATCAAGGCGGCCCGAAAGTCGTCGGGCAGATGGCCGACGTGCCCCTGGACGCACCGGGCCTCGCTTTTCCGTACCAGGGCGACGTCGGGCCTGGGGTTGGGTTCGGCGGCAGTTCTGACCACCTCGTGCTGCTGACCCGGCGTCATGTCGTCCAGGGAGGATTCCCGCCCGGCGCGGGCCAATTTCCCCCGCTGGGTCAGGCAGAAGTTGACGGCGATGCGGTACAGCCAGGTGGAAAAAGCCGATCGTCCGTCGAACTTCCCGATGGCTTTCCAGGCGCGCAAAAAGACCTCCTGGGCCGCGTCCTCGGCGGCCGACGTTTCCCTGAGCATCCGCCAGCAGACGCCCATGACCTTGTCCTGGTGCCGGCGGACCAGATCGCCGAAGGCGGTCTGGTCACCCCGTCGTGATCTTTGGACCAGTTCCAGATCGTTTGGTTCCCGGGAATTGGAGCTGGAAACGCCGGTCATGGCGGCTCCGTGGAGGGGTGGCTGGAGGCACAAATATCATGTTAGGAGCGCCAGGGGGAGATTGTCAAGGCCGGGTCGGCCCGGACGATTCACCTGGCCGGGCGGCAAGAGGCGACCGCCGGACGTCGGCCCGGGATTTCGGCCTAGGCCAGCAGCTCCCCGTGGTGGCGGTCGTTGCGGCCGGCGCGGGTGACCACCCGTTTGAGCCACTTGAACATCAGGCGGAAGTCGTCGTTGATGGCCAGGACGCAGGGCACCAGGTACAGGGTCAGGAGGGTGGCGAAGGCCAGTCCCCAGCACAGCGAGATGGCCATCGGCGCCAGGAAACCGGCCTGGCCCGTGGTCTTGAACATCAAGGTGGACAACCCGAGGATGGTCGTCACCGAGGTCAGGATGATCGGCCGCAGCCTCAAGGTCCCGCCCCGGATGATGGACATCCACCGGCCGCCGCCGCGGCGCCTCGAGGAGTTGATGAAGTCGACCAGAACCAGCGAGTCGTTGACCACCACCCCGCACAGGGCCACCAGGCCTAAAAGCGACAGAATGCCGAAGGTGATGTCCATGACCAGGTGGCCCACGACCACGCCGATGAAGCCGAAGGGCAAGGCGAACAGGACCACGAACGGCTGGCTGTACGACCGGAACAGGGCCCCCAGGATGATGAAGATCAGGAGCAGGGCCACCAGGAAGGCGGCCAACAGGGACTGGAGCGATTCCTGCTGCTCCTCGTGCTCGCCGCCGAAGGCCAGGTCGTAGCCGGGATAGCGCTTGCCCAGGTCGGCGAATTTGGCCATGAGCAGGCGGTTGACCTGGTTCGAGGTGGTGACGGCCTTGTTGACGTTGGCGGTGACGGTGATGGCCCGCTTGCGCTCGTAGCGCTTGACCGTGGACAGACCGCGGACGAAAATCCGGTCGGCCACGGCCCGGAAGGGGACCAGCTTGCCCTTCAGGTTCTTGACCTTGATCTGGTCGACGAAGCTCGGGTTGTCGCGGAAGCGCTGGGCCAGTTTGACCACGATGTCGATCTCGTCGCGGCCGCGGCGGATGTCGCTGGCCTTGGTCCCGCCGAAGGACGTCCGGGTGGCCAGGGCGATCTGGTCGGCGGTCAGGCCCAGGCGGAGGGCCTTCTGGAGGTAGGGCCGGACGATGATCTCCCGCTTGCCGGGGTTGAAGTCGTCCTTGAGGTCGACCACGCCGGGCAGGGACCGCAGGTAGGCCTTGATCTCTTCGGCGATGAGCCGCAGTGTCTTGAATTTCTCTCCTCGGACCCGGAGTTCGACCGGCGATCCGACCGGCGGTCCGCCGGCGATTTCGCTGACCTCGAGGCGGCTGACGCCGGTCAGTCCGGTGAGGCGGCGACGGACGTCCTCCATGACCACGAAGCCGTTGCGGCGGCCTTCGGTGTCGAAGTGGGAGGTCTCGATGGTCACCTGGGCCAGGTGGGAGCCGTCCTCGGAGGCGCCGGTCTTGTGGTCTATCTGGCGGCCGACGAAGGTGGTGATGGTGTTGACGTCCTTTTTGGACAGCTTCTTGACGATGCGCTCGATCTGGGCCACGACCTCGCCGGTCTTGGCCAGCTTGGTGCCGACCGGCGTCTCGATGTTGATCATAAAGGCGCTGATGTCCTTGGCGTCGAACAGAATAAACGGGATCTTGGTGACGGCCACGTGTCCCATGACGCCGGCCAGGGCGATGGCCACGGCCACCGCCAGGTACCTCAACCGGAGGACGATCCTCAGCCCCCGACGGTACCGACGGCGCAAAAAGGGATAGAGGCGCCCCTCCTTGGCCTTGCGCTGCTCGGGCGGAATCGGCTTGAGGAAGTCGGCCAGATGCGACGGCAGAATGACCAGGGCCTCGATCAGCGAGGCCAACAACGCGAAGGTGACCACCTGGGGGATGACGGCCATGAACTTGCCCATGATGCCGCTCATCATCAACATCGGCAGGAAGGCGGCGATGGTCGTCAGGATGGCGGCGATCACGGGCATGGTCACCTCGTTGGCGCCGTCGATGGCGGCGTCCCGGGGGGACTTGCCCATGAGTTGATGGCGATGGACGTTCTCCGAGACGATGATCGCGTCGTCGACGACGATGCCCAGCACCAGGATCAGCGAGAACAGGGTCAGCATGTTGATGGTCAGCCCGGCGGCGTACATGAAGATGATGGCCCCCATGAACGACGCCGGGATGCCCAGGGCCGTCCAGATGGCGGTCCGCCAGGTGAGGAACACGAACAACGTGATGCAGACGAACAAGAAGCCCCAAAAGCCGTTGGTGTACATGGTCTTGAGGCGGCTCTTGATCCAGACCGAGCTGTCCCGGCTGATCTCGATCCGAATCCCGGGCGGGAGGCGCTTTTGGTAGTCGGCCACCAGCTTGCGGACCGCGTCGGAGATCCGGATGGTGTCGCCCTTGATCTTTTTCTGGACGGTCAGGTTGATGGCCCGTTGGCCGTTGATCCGGCCGAAGGACGTTTCGTCCTCGAAGGTGAACCGGGCGGTGGCCACCGATGACAGGGGCACGGCCGTGCCGGTGCTGCCCATCTTGATCGGGGTGGCCAGGAGCTGCCCGATGTCGTTGACTTCGGAGTCGGTCCGGACGAAGAATTCCTCGCGACGGCCCCGGATGACGCCGGCCGGGACGTTGACGTTGCGCCGCTTGACCACGGCCACGATGTCGTCGATGGCCAGGCCCAGGGCGTAGATCTTGTGGGGGTTGACCTCGATCCAGATTTCCCGGTCCCGGTACCCGGTCTTCAACACCTGGCTGACGCCCTTGATGGCCTCGACCTGGTCGGCCAGGTCCTCGGCCACCTTCCTCAGGACCAACTCGGGAACCGAGCCCACGACCGAGACGGTGATGACGTTGAACCTGGTCTCGAGGTCCACCACCACCGGTTCCTCGGTCTCGAGGGGCAGCTTGGTCGGCATCCGGTCGATGGCGCTCTTGACGTCCTGGGCGACCTGCTTGAGGTTCATCCCCGGCTCGACGTCCAGGAGGATGATGGACAGGCCCTGCCGGGAGGAGGACTGGATCTTCTTGATGCCGTCGACGCCCTTGACCGCGTTCTCGATGGGGACGGTGATGACCTGCTCGATCCGCTCGGGGACGACGTTCTTGTAGAGGGTCGTGATCAGGACCTTGTCCAGGGCGACGGCCGGAAAGACCTCCTTGGGGGTGGCGGCCCAGAAGACCAGTCCCAGGGCGAAGGCCAGCAGCAACAGGAGGTTGACGAAGACGGGATTGTTGACCGAGAAACGGGCCAGCATTATCGGCTCACCGATGGACCTTGACGATCTTGACCGGCAGATCGGGCCTCAGTTGCGACTGGCCGACGACGACCAGCTTGTCCCCCGGTTTGAGTCCCCGGAGGATCCGCCGTTTTTCACCGTAGGCCGGCCCCAGTTTTACGGGGATCTGTTTGGCCTTGCGGTCGTTGACGATGTAGACGAAGGCCACGCCGAACTGCTCGATGACCGCCTCGGCCGGGACGAGGACGATGTCCTTGATGATCCGTCCGTCCATCGTGGCGTGGGCGATCATGCCCGGCAGGATCTTCCGGTCGGGATTGTTGACCTTGATGCGGATCGGAAAGACGCCGGTGTCCGCGTCGGCGGCGGCGCCGACCACGTCGATTTCGCCCGGAAAGGTCCGGTCCTTGAACACGCTGAAAGTGACGACCACTTTCTGACCCGGTCTGAACTGGACGACCTGGTCCTCGGTCAGGCCGATCTCGATCTTGATCAGACGGTAGTCGGCCAGGTGGATGAGGATCGTCCCGGCGGGGAGCATTTCGCCCTGCTCCCGGTACCGCTGCAGGACGACGCCCGGGAAGGGGGCGACGACCTTCGTCTTGTCGAGGTTGTACTCGGCCTGCTCGACGGCCACCTTGGCCAGGCCGACGTCGGCCTGGGCCCGGAGATAGGCCGCCCGGCTCTCGTCGAGTTGGGAGCGGGCCGTGACCCGGCTCCGGAGCAACTTGGCCAACCGCCGGTGGTTCAGGGCGGCGTGGGTCAGGGTGGCCCGGGCCTTGGCCAGGTTGGCCTTGGCCTCGGCCAGCCGGCGTTTGTAGTTGGCCGGGTCGAGCTGGACCAGGGTCTTGTTCTGGTCGACCCGGTCGCCCAGGTCGTAATAGAACTTCTCGATGACCCCGGCCACCTCGCAGGCCAGCTTGGCCTCGCGCCAGGCGGCGGCCCGGCCCTGGACGGTGATGGTTCGACGCAGGTCGGTCCGCTGGACGACCCAGACCTCGACCGAGGGGACGACCTTTTTGGGCCTGGGTTTTTTACGTCGAGGCGAGGCCGTGGTCGCCAGACAGACGACCAGGGCCGCGGTGATGATCATGATCAATCGGAATCGCATCCGTTCAACACCGGAGTGAAAGTTTAGTCCGAAAGAGGAACTTAGCACGTTGGCTTTCCCGAGGTCAACCGCCTGGCCCTAAACACATTGTCGTCGTCCGACCCGATCTGGTATCATTTAAACAAAATATTTTTGAGGTGCGGGCCGGAACCCCGGCCACGTCCGGGCGGAGTACGGGTTGATTCCCCGGCCCGACGGCGAGACGGGTGTTTCGGAGGTTTTTTCGGGGCAGTCATGATCGTGATCGAACCTGACCGCGCAGTTCGTCTCTGGAGTCGTCGCCTGGCGAGGGCGGCCCTGGCCGTGGCCCTGGTCGGGGCAGCGGGTTGCAGCGGTCCGGCCCTGGTGGCCTTTCAGGCGGTCAGCTTCGCCCTGACCGGTAAGCAGGTCTACGACCTGGCCAATCGGATGAGCGAGGCGGACATGCCTTACGTCCGCCTGGGCGGCCGGTGGCGGGCCAAGGACCAGGTCAAGACCATCCTGGTCGTGGACAACGTCCGCAACCGGCTCCAGGTGGGCGAGGGCAACAAACTGCTGGTCCAGGGCAGCCTGGCCGTGGTCCAGGAGACCAAGAAGATCGTTCGGCTCCGGGTGTTCACCGGACGGCACCGCCCGGCCCCGGAACTGACGGTCCGCTTCATTAAGAAGGACCTCATCTCGGCCTCGTTCAAGGTCGAGGGCAAAAAGACTTTCACCGAGGAGCTGTTCCGCCGGATCAAGCCGGGCAAGAAGCCGCCGGTGGCCCTGGTCCCCCAGCCGGGCTCGGTGACCGACGGCACGGAGGTCGACGCCCTGCTGGCCGCCGAGGCCAACTCGCCGCTGGACAAGCCCATCGCCGCGGAAGGGGTGATCGCCGCCAAGTTCCCTGACCTCGAGGCCACGCCGGCCGCGCCGTCTTCCCCGCCGCCGGGCTCCCCCACGGCCAACGTGCCGCCCCCGCCGCCGGGTTCCATCCCGCCCCGGCCGTCGGCCCCTCCCGGAGGGACGCCGCCGGCCGCCCCGGAGCCGTCGGCCTCTTCACCGCCCAAGATCGTGCCGACCCACACCGTGCCGGCCCCGTCGCCCTCACCCACGCCGGCCCCGGTCAAGCCGCCCCCGGTCACCCCTCCGGCCAAGAACCCCGATTCGTTCTTCGGGCCCGGTGGAGCATAGCCGAACATTTTTGTTAGGGATACTTAGGGGGCACAGCTGTAGAGACACGGTCCCGAACGGCGGGGCCCGGTGGCCCTCGTTCACAGTATAGACTTCAGAATCATCCGCGCTCGGCCGGTGTCGAGCATCTCCCCTTGATCGATCGAGGCGAAATAGTCCCGTCGCCCGCGGGCGACCTCCTGGTCCTCTTTCTTTTGATCGGTGCGATACAACCCGACCAGGCCCTGGGCGGCCATTTCCTCGGCGGTGAGCAGGCCGTCCTCTTGGGGCGGACCGGGCACGACCACATAGGGCGACACGGCCATGATGGCCTCGGCCCTCTCTTGGGGGCAGTTCATTATCCACTGATTGACCATGCCTTCCCGTCCGCCTTGGTCCGGCCCGGTTTGGTGACGGGTCCGAACTACTGGTCTCATCGGCCGCCCAGCGAGATGACTTGAGGATATAAACCGGCCGGCATTTACCAGAAAAACTATTTATTTCAGAAGGTTGATCCCCAACAAAGGCCGGGTGGGCCTTCTCGGAAAAGCCCAGTCAGAGTCGTCAGTTGGGTGGTGTCAGCCTTGGGCCAAGGCGACCAGGATGCGCCGGATGCGCTCGACGGCCTTCTTGGCTTCGGCGCGGATGATGTCGGCCGACAGGTCCTGGTCGCTGACGCCGTGGGCGAAGTTGTCCACCGAGCACAGGGCCGCCAGGGGGAGACCGAGTTCCGCGGCCACGGCCGCCTCGGAGCCGACGGTCATGCCCACCAGATCGGCGAATTGCGCCAGAAGACGGATCTCGGCCTTGGTCTCGAGCCGGGGGCCGATGGTCTGAAAGTAGACCCCGCCGTCGATGACCTCGACCCCGGCCGCATGGGCCGCGTCCAGGAGGCGGCGGCGGACCCGGTCGCTGAAGGCGGGCAGGGCGTGCTCGGGCCGGTCGTCCACCGTGGTGGGCGAAACGAACAGGGAGATGAAGTCCTCGGGCACGACCAGGGTGCCCGGCGTCCGGTCGGGCCGCAGCGCCCCGGTGGACCCCAGACAGACCACCTCGGACACGCCCACGGACCTCAGGGCCGACAAATTGGCCGAATGGTTGATCCGGTGGGGCAGGACGTAGTGGTCCTCGTCCAGGCCGTGACGGGGCACGTAGGCCCACGTCTCGTCCATGACCACCAAGGCCGGCCCAAAGGGCGTGCCCAGGGTCCGGGTCTCGGCCCCGGGGAAGAGATCGGCCTCGAAGGTGATGGTGCCGGCGATGAGACCATAGCGAGGCATAGGCCTTTATAGTCCGCCTGGTCCGGAAAGGCAAGGCTTACAGGACCGAGGCCGGGTCCACGTCCACCGCCAGGCCCAGCCCCTTAAAAAATTTGTCGGTCCGGTGGAGCGTTCGCGCCTCGCGGGCGAGCCGGGCGGCGTCCGAGATCCGCTCGGCCTTGATCGCCAGGTGCCACCTGGTCTTGCCCACCAGCCGCGTCAGGGGCGCCGGGGCCGGCCCCAGGACCTCGATCCGGCCCGCGGGCGGCTCTTGTTGGAGGCACTCGTCCAGGACGCGGCGTATCTTTTCAATCCCGGTGCGGACCCGGGCGGCCGCGTTGCCGCTGAGGAGCACGCTGGTCAACCGGGAAAAGGGCGGGTAGAACAGGGCTCGCCGGAACTCCATCTCCTGGGCCACGAACCCCGGCCAGTCGCCCGCGGCCAGTTTCTCGAACACGTAATGGTCCGGCAACCCGGTCTGGACGATGACCCGACCCGGCTCTTTCCCCCGGCCGGCCCGCCCGCCCACCTGGTGGAGCAGGGCGAAGGTCCGCTCCGCGGCCCGATAGTCGGGAAAGCAAAGGGACAGATCGGCGTCCACCACCCCGACCAGGGTGATGTCCGGAAAATGGTGGCCCTTGGTGATGATCTGGGTGCCGACGATGACGTCGGCCTCGTGGTCGGCGATCTTGGTCAGGATCCTTCGCAGCGCCCCGCGACGACGGGTGGTGTCGCTGTCCAGGCGGATGGTCCGGGCCGAGGGGAATCGGTCGATGACGTCCTGCTCCAGCCGCTCCGTGCCCAGGCCCCATGGTCTCAGATTGGTCGAGCCGCAAAGGGGACAGGGGGCCCGGGGCGACGCGCTCAGCCCGCAGTAGTGGCAGAGCAGGGCCTGCCGCGCCTGGTGGAGGGTCAGGCTGACGGTGCAGTTGGGGCAGGTCACCGGACGGCCGCAGTCCCGGCAGAAGACCACCGGGGCGTAGCCCCTTCGTCCGAGGAAGAGGATGGACTGTTTCTTGGCGGCCAGGGTGTCGGCCAGGGCCTTCTCTAGCTGGGGGGAGAAGACCCGGTTCGATTCAAAGCCGGTCTTGTCCACGATTTCCACTGTGGGCAGCGGCCGGTCGTGGATGCGTTTGGGCAGGGTCAGGACCCTGATCCGGTCCTGTTCGGCCAGATGCCAGGTGGTGACGGCCGGGGTGGCGCTGCCCAGGATGACCACCGCGCCGGCCAGCCGCCCGCGATACAGGGCCAGGTCCCGGGCCTGGTAGCGCAGGCGATCCTCCTGCTTGTAGGCCTCCTCGTGCTCCTCGTCGACGACGATGACCGCCGGTTTTTCCAGCGGGGCGAACACGGCCGAGCGGGCCCCGAGCACGACCTTGACCCGGCCGCCGGCCGCGGCCCGCCAGGCGGCCAGCCGTCCCCGGTCGGTGAGCCCGCTGTGGAGCGTGACCACGTTCGCCCCGAACCGGGCGGCGAACAGTCCCTCGAGGTGGACCGTCAGGCCGATCTCGGGGACCAGGACCAGGGCCGGACGGCCCATCTGGAGGGCCGCCTCGACCGCCCGCAAATAGACCTCGGTCTTGCCGCTGCCCGTGGCGCCGTAGAGGAGGAAGGGGGCGTACTGGCCGGCGACCAGCCGGGACTTGATGGCCTCCAGGGCCCGATCCTGATCCCCGGTCAGTCTGACCGCCGGCGTGACGTCGGTCAGGGGTTTCCCCAACGGATCGACCAGGGTCTCCATCGGCTCCAGATCGGCCAGGCCCATCGCCTCCAGCCGCCGGGCCACGCCCAGCGGTTGGGCGATGACCGCCGCCAGGTCGTTCAGCACGACTTGGCCTGAGTCGGACAGCCGGTCGATGATGAGCCGCTGCTTGTCCGACAGGGACCGGTCCAGACGCCCCAACCGCCTCTCGAGGTCCGGTTTGGCCTTCAGTCGCCAGCCGGGGCGGCGCTTGATGCGGGGCGGATCCAGGGCGGGCGCGCCCTGACGGGCCGTCTTGACCAGGCCGCCGGGCACGGCCCCGGCCGCGGCCAGGCCGATGGGGGCCTGGTAATAGCGGGCGGCGAAGACCAGGAGCCGGCTCAGTTCCGGACCGAACAGCGGCTCGTCGTCCAGGACGTCCAGGACGTCGCGGAGTTCTTCGACCGGGCTTTGCTCGGGCAGGTCCAGCACCAGGCCGACCACCCTCCGGCGGCCCACGGGGGCCAACACCCGGACGCCGACCCGGACCAGACGGGCCAATTCGGATGGCACCCGGTAGGTGAACGTCCCGTCGACCGGCAGGGGCAGGGCGACTTCGGCCAGTGACGCCCGGGGCCTCATCGCGGCACGATGGTTTCGAGGCGGATTTGTTGTTCCCGGAGCAGGCGCCGGAAATCATCGGGCAGGCGCGGGGGGCGGTCGCGGTTCCGGAGGCGGGGCAGGTCGTCGATCATTTTCGCGGCGTTGAACAGCCCCGGCGGCGTCCGGGTCATTTGGGCCACCGAGGTTATTTCCATCCGCCGGACGATCCGGTTGCCCAGACGAACGGTGATCCGGCGCGGCAGCCACCAGCCCCACGCCCGGCTGTAACCCTCGTAACGCACCGTCAGCACCAGTTCCGGGTTCTGGGTGGGCACCACGAGGCGCAGAGGAAAGAAGTTGTCCTTGTCCAGCCACAGTTGCGGGGCGCTGGGGTTGTGGGCCGTGGCGCCGATGATCACGGCGATACGGGGTCGGACCAGTTCGAGGCCCAGGGACTGGGGGCGGATGCCAAAGCCCTTGAGCATGGCCTGGGCCTGCTTGGCCGTGCGGCACATGAACGGCGCCAGGTAGGCCGTCAGAGGGCTCAGTTTTTTGGCGGCCAGCTTCCCCCGCCAGGCCACGGCGGCCCGGTCCTTGTTTCGGACCACTACCTGGGCGCCGCCGAGCAGCCGCAGCACGGCCCGGAACCGGCCCGGGGCGACGATGTACACCTCCTCGGAACCTTGCCGGCCGTCGGCCAGTTGGGTGGTCATGATCAGTTTGAATTGGTTCAGGCCGCGGTAGTTCTTGGCCAGGCCGGCCAGGGCCCGGGGCGCGGGCGTGATCGAGGCCTTCGAGACCAGCGGCCCGGCCCCAATGAGCAGACAAACGATCGCCACGGCGGCGGAGACTCTGGACATGGGGGTCGCCCTCACTTGACCAATCCGGTGACCTCGCGGACAAAGGCCGCGAAATGGGGCTGACGGTCCTGGGCGGCCATGGCGTTCAGGGCCGCCGGCGTGTCGGCCCCTGACTTCCAGGCCGAGATGGGGCTCAGCTCGCGCCGGCGGAAAAACCGGGTCGGTAGTTGAAAGTTCAGATCGCCCTGGACGGGCTGGTAGTACAAAAAACCGTCCTTGACAACGATGGGCATGGGCAGCTGCTCGTCCCGCAGGCTGCGCCAGGCGACCACCGGGTCGGGGTAATGGTTGAAGTTCTTGTTCAAAAAGGTGATGTCCTCGTTTCGGAAGCCCTCGAGCTGAAAGCTCTCGACCATGACGTCCCGGTCGAGTCCGGGGTCGAAGGCGGCCAGACCCCCTTTCTGGGGCTGATCGGGATCGTTGCCCACCACCTCCATGACCATGTTCACGCCCTCATCTTTGAGATCGAGGGCCAGGGCCAAGGATTCCAGGTCGATCGAGCCGGTCAAATAGTCCAGGTTTTCGATATTATACGACACCTTGTCGCTCATCCCGCCCAGGATGTCCTCGAACTCGGCCGCCTCGAGGTATTCGGGGTTGTCGCCCGAGAACCAGAACCACTGTCGGTCCATGGTCTGCTGCATGGCCATCTGGCCGTGGTTGTGGAGGCGGCGGGGCGAGTCAAGGTCATAGTAGAACCCCCGCTTCCCCCGCGAGATACCGTGATAGGCCCGCTGGACCATGAGGTAGACGTGGCGGGGCTCGAAGCCGAAGAACCGGGCGTATTGAACCTGGGCCGTTATCTCGTCGGCGCTGGTTTCACTGACCACGATCAGCAGCCGCTGTTGGCCGAGGACCTGGCGGAAGTCCTGACCGCGCTCCCGGGCCAGGACGGCCAGGTCAAAGGCCGACTGGATCAGATGTCTCTGTCCCAGGGACAATGGCGTCAGTTCTCGGGGCGGGAGGTCCAGGTCATTTTGCAGGTCCGAGGCGGTGATCTCTTGGCCCGGGTCCCGGGACATGAGTTCGGCGATTTTGGTCGGGTTCAGGTCCCGGGCGGGATTGATCAGGAACTTGGGACCCAGTCCCAGGCGGGTGGCCTCGCCGGCGGCGGTGTGCTCGGCCAGCAGGCCGCCGCCCAGGATCATCCGGACGGCCCGGCCCCGGTCCAACTCGATCTGGTCGAGGGTCAGGATTTCCCGCGGCGGCTGGAGTTGGTCCAGACGATCGTAGCGGTTGAGGCGGTCCTGGTCAAGGGCGATCCGGTCCAGGGATGAATAGGACCCCAGTCGCCGGTCAGCCAGCTCGACGCAGGAGGCGACGTAGGTCTGGTGGTCGGTCAGGTCCAGGCGGCTCATCGGCGTTTGGCGGTCGGTGTCTGATGATATGGACTCATGAATCGCACCACCAGGGGCTGGCCAAGGTCATAACGTGAGCGTTGCAAAAGTCGTCCTGACTTTTGCAACCACGGACTTACAAAAAGCGTGGTTTTTGTAAGTCCTTCAAATCGCTACGGTTTAAAAACCTACGCGATTTGCCGGGACATCCATGTCCCGGTTATGAGAGCGTTTTACAACGCTCTCATAACGTGAGGGCGAGGCCGTGGCGGGGTCCTAAGCCGACTCCTCATGCGGCCGGAAGAAGATATCGGCCTCGGGCCCCCGTCTGGATTCCGGTCCGGGCGGCGTCGGGGGACCCTGTTCCTTGTCGTCCGCCCCCCCGGCCTCCTTGGCCTTCCGGCGCCGACGTTTTCGCTGAACGTAGGCGGCGCGGATGACGATCAAGGCCGTGGCGATGGCCAGGAAGAGGACCTCGTCCCATATCCGCCCGGTCGGGTTGGGCAACAGGGCGTAGAGCACCGCCGCGCTGAACAAGGCGGCCCGCATCGACCGGAAATAGCCCATAAAGGTGAAGACCCGGAAAAAGGCCATGAACATCAGGGCGAAGAAGAGCCACAACCCCACCCGGGCGATGACCCGGCCCTGGGCGCCCAGGAAGTCGTCGATGATTTTCCGGGAGATCTGCGTCACCAGGCCGGCCGGGACGTTGAGGTAGTCGTCCAGGGCCTGGCCGATGGTCATCTTGGTCTCCGGCCGGTGGGCCGAGGGGTTGATGGCCCGCAGGATCTGGCTGGCGCACCATTTCTTTTCGGGCTGGTCGGCCGTCTTCTGGTGGAAAGTGATGCAGACGTCGTTCAGTTTGTTATAGGCGGTGTGGAGGTCGTAGTTGAGGACGTAAATGGTGCCGTAGACCCCGCCGGCGATGGCCGCGAACAGCATCAGACTGGCGATCACGCTGGCCACTCCGGCCGCGACTTTTTTGCGCCGCTCTTTCTCTTTTTCGGTTGCCTGTTCCATGGTCATGCATTTTAATCTTTTTTAAGAGCCCGAACAACCTTTTTAGGCCGGGACGAATCAAGGAGGGGGCACATGGAAGTCACGATCAACCAGACCAAGTTGGAGTTGATCGGTGGCGACATCACCGAGATGGACACCGAGGCCATCGTCAACGCGGCCAACGCCCAACTCGTCCTGGGGGCCGGCGTGGCCGGGGCCATCCGCCACAAAGGCGGGCCGTCCATTCAGGCCGAGTGCGACCGGATCGGCGGCACCCACGTCGGCGGGGCGGTCATCACCGGCGCCGGCGACCTGAAGGCCAGGTACGTCATCCACGCCGTGGGGCCGCGCCAGGGCGAGGGCGACGAGGACCAAAAGCTGGCCGGCGCCACCAAACAGAGTCTGCTCCGGTGCGAGGAAACCGGCGTCAAATCAATCGCCTTCCCGGCCATCAGCACCGGCGTCTTCGGCTTTCCGGTGGACCGGGCGGCCCGGATCATGCTCCGGACGGCCGTCGATCATCTGCGGGGCGAGACGGTTCTCGAGCGGGTGGTCTTCTGCCTGTACGGTCAGGAGACCTTGGCCGAGTTCGAACGGGCCCTGGCCGAGTTGAAGCCCTAGCTCCCGGTGATCGAGGGGGCGTTTTCCCTCAACCACTGCCGGGCCTGATCGGCTTCAACGATCAGCCCCTGCAACTGGGCTTCCTGGAGCGCGGCCAGGAGCTGACCCACCCGCGGCCCGGGCGGGAGGTCCATCAGTTCCATGACCTGGCGGCCGTCGAGCAGCGGACTGGCCAGGGCGGGCCGGATGATCTCGGCCTGTCGCCGTAGGGCCGAGGCGCACAGGTCCAGGATCTCGGCCTCGAGCCGGGGCGGCCGGGCCGGCCCCCGGGCGGCCCGGGCGTCGGCCAGGGCGACGATGAACAGCCCGACCAGATCGTCGCCAACGGCCAGGACCATCCGGTTGACGGCCCGGGTGCTGAGGGCGGCCTCCCGGTTCAGGCCGGCCAGATGCCAGGGCCGCATGTGCAGCTTGACCAGCCGCCCGATGACGGCCGCGTCCGCCCGGGACACTCTCAGGCGGCGGGCGATCTCGGACCAGGCCTTCTCCCCCACGGACTCGTGTTTGTAGAAGGTGGCCCAGGGACCCTCGTCCCGCGCCTCGACCTGCTTGGTGTCCGGTTTGCCCAGGTCGTGGAGCAGCGCCGCCAGCAGGACGTGGCGACGCCGGGGACCGGCGTAACGCCGGACCTCTTCGGCCAAAGGACCGAACCGCCCGGCCGGATCGGCCAGCAGCCGCGCCGCCTGGCAACAGGTCTCGATCAGGTGATCCCGTACGCTGAGGTGATGGCCCGGATTCTGGTCCATGTCCCGGCCGGCCTCGAGTTCGGGGAAAAGGCGGGCCAACAGGCCGGTCTGGTCCATGGCCACCACGGCCTCGGCCGCGCCCGGGGCCTCGAGGATGAGGTACAGCTCGCTGAGCGTCCTTTCGGCCGCCGGCCCCGCGACCAGTTCGGCCCGCGACGCGATGGCCGCCTTGGTTCGGGGGTGGATCTCGAAGCCCAGTTGGGCCATGAACCGGAAGGCCCGCATCAGCCTCAACGGGTCTTCACTCAGATTTTCATCGGCGATGTGCCGAATGATCTTTTGGTCCAGATCATTGAGTCCGCCGGTCGGGTCCAGGAAACCCTCCAGGTTGTCCACCGGCGCGGCCAGGGCGTTGATGGTGAAGTCCCGGGCCAGGAGGTCTCCCTCGATGGTCGGCGCCCGGAGACCGACCAGGTCGATTTGGACTCGGGGGCAGACGACGCGGGCGGTGTCGTGTTCTTCATCAAGAGGCACGAACCGGCCGCCGAGGAGCGACGCCAGATCGCGGCCGAGGGCCCAGACCCGACCGTCCACGGCCAGGTCCACGTCCGGCGGGTCGCCGGCCGGCCGGTCCAACAGGAGATCGCGCACCGTGCCGCCGCAGAGGTACAAGGCGGACCCCCGGCGGGCGGCCAGGGCGGCCAGATCACCCAGACCGGCCCGCTCCAGGAGGTAACGGGCGTTTTGGGCCAGGGCGGCGAGGGAGGCGGTCGGGGTGTTGCTGGTCATCGAGGACGGCGGGATCTCCTCAGGAGTCTTTCCAGCCGCTTTACCTTCCGGCTGAGGTCATCCAGCCTTATTTCCAGATCGGTCAGGCGCCGGTTCGGTCCGGCCACCGGGCGTGCGGCCGGGGGCGCCGGCCGGGGAGGGGCCACGGCCCCGGGGGCGCCCGGCGGCGCCAAGGACGAGGACGGGGACGGGGACACGCTGTCCGGTGGTTTGGACGAAGCGGCCGCTTGGGCCTTGATCAGGTCCTTGAGATCGCTGATCTGCATCTTGAGGCTGTCCAGCCTTCCCTGAAGGCGGGAAATGATCCGGCGGTCCGCCTGGGCGTTTCGTTCCAGGGCGTTGATGGCCTGGATCAGACTGGGCGGCAGTCTTCGCTGGGCCCTCTGGGACAGGGCGCCGGGCGACGCCTGGGGCTTTTCGCCCCCACTGAACAGTTGCGCCGCGACCATTATCGCCGCAACGATGATCAGCAGTATCACCAGGGTTTCGAGACCCGAGGGCCTCAGACGAAAGAGGTCCTTGGCCCAAGACGGTTTGGGCCAGGGGAGACCCTTCAGCCAGTGGACCAGCGGGCCGGGCCTGTCACCCCGACCTGACGAGGGGGTCTGGACCGGTTGTTCCCGGGCCGGACCGGACCCGGACGGCGACAGAGGACCGCTCTCGCCTTTGCCCGTACCGGAATCCTCGGCCGGCGCCTGGGGGCCGCCTTTGGCCTTGGCTTTCGGAGCGGCCGGGGCCGGCTTTTGCTCGGCGTCCTGGGGGTCGGGCTTGACGCTTTCCACGGGACCCTTGGCCTTTTTGGCCGGCGCCGCTTTCTTTCGGGCCACAGACATGGACCCACATTACCAGAAGCCGCCCGAGGGTTACAACTACAAAAAGGGGCCCCGGCGCCCCTGGATCGAGGCCCGAACCGGTTGACACCTTTGGTCCGCAAGTCTAAGGTGGGGGCAAAAAAACGAGGGGAGACGACCATGGCCGATCCGGTATTCGAGACGCTGATTCTGGAGGTCGAACCGCCGCTGGGCACGATCAGCTTGAACCAGCCCCAGATCTTCAATCCCCTTGATACCCGTTCCGGTCCGGAGTTGGCGGCGGCCCTGGAGAACTTGGCCCTGGATGATCGGGTGCGGGCGGTCATCCTCACCGGCCGGGGCAAGGCCTTCAGCGCCGGGGGCAATGTTCGGGCCATGGCCGAGGCCATCGAGGCCGATCCGGACCAGGGGCCGCCCGAGATGTTCATGAACATCACCCGGTGGCTGAACGCCACCGTCCTGGCCATCCGCCGCCTGGACAAGCCGGTCGTCTGCGCCATGAACGGCGTGGCCAGCGGCGGCGGCCTGGCCTGGGCCATGGCCTGCGACCTGGTCGTGGCCGCCCGGTCGGCCCGGCTGGATTCGGCCTACATCAGGATCGGCTTTTCCCCGGACGGCGGGCTGGCCGCCTTCCTGCCGCTGCTCATGGGGCACAAGCGGGCCACCGAATTTTTGATGCTCGGCGGGTCGATCAGCGCCGAGGAAGGGCTGGCCTGGGGACTGGTCAACCGGGTCGTGGACGACGGCGCGGTTCTGGACGAGGCCCAAAAGCTGGCCCTGGACCTGGCGGCCAGACCCCGGCTGGCCCTGGCCCGGACCAAGGCCCTGCTGCATCGGGCCTTCTACCCCGATCTGGAAAGAATCGTCGAGGACGAGCGGAGGCACATCGTCGAGCTGTCGGCCAGGGCCGATTTCCGGGAGGGCATCGCCTCCTTTTTCGAGAAACGCCCGCCCCGGTTCAGGGATTAGTCTGATCGGCCAGGGGCCGGTTCGGCCGGACTCGTGGCCAGAAAAAAACGACGCCGGTGGGCGTCGTTTATTCTGATTTTAAGTGGTGGCCCACCGAGCCCGGTCGGATGCGGCCCCTAATGCTCGCCGGTCGTCGGCTTCTTGTCGGGCAGGGGCAGTTTGAAGAAGGGGACGCCCTCGTCGATCAGCGTCTTTTCCTCCTCCTCGGAGGTGACGCCCCGGATGTTTCGCGGCTCGATGGCGCCGTAGGCCATTTTCAAGGCCTCGGTGGCAAAGCTCGGCCCCACGTCCTCGAAGTTCGTCTCGAAAAAGTGAACGATCTTCCGGGCCGTTTCCCGGAGATGGGCCTCGGTCGGCGCGCTCTCCGACGACGTCCGGTCCCGTTTGATGCCAAAGGGCGTGAAATGGCGGGTGACGCCGGTCGATCCGCACAGCGGACACTCGACCAGCCCTTTGACCAACTGCTCCTCGAAGGCGGCGGCGCTTTGAAACCAGCCCTCGAAGACGTGGTCGTTTTCGCAAGTCAAATCAAAGGCAATCATCAGCTAAGTATATACACCTTTTCCCAACAGGGTCAACCCGGCCCCCGCCGGACGAACAGCAAGGCAAAGGCGCTGACTACCAGGGCGTGATCGATCACGCCCCGTCGGATGAGTTCTGGCACCTCGGCCAGCGGCACCAGCTCCACCTCGGTCCGTTCGGTGTCGGTGACCGTCACCGAGCCCACCCGGCAGAGATCGGTGGCCAAAAAGGTGTGCAGCCGGTTGTCGAACAGGGCCGGATTGGGATTGACGTGACCCAGGGATTCCCACGTCGCGGCCCGGCGCCCGGTCTCCTCGATCAGTTCCTCCTGGGCCGCGGCCAGGGGTTCCAGACCGCCCTCCACCAGTCCGCCCGGGACCTCGAGCGTGAACTGACGCGACCCGTGGCGCCACTGTCTGACCAGGACCACCCGCTCGTCGCCGGTCAGGGGGATGACGTTCACCCAGTCGCCGGTATGGAGCAGATAAAAGGGATGAAGGCTCTGATCGTAGGGCGACTGGCTCAGGACTTCGTACGCCTCGAAGACCTTGCAGTCGGCCACTTTCCGTTTGTTCTTGACCGTCCACGGCCGCAGCCCGCTCATGTTCGCTCCACGGTGGAGGAAATAAATACTCCCAAATATTATCCAACCGGTGTTCCACGTCAAGGGCGGGCGTTCAGGCCATTGACCCTCCCGCGACGGTGGAGTAATATACAATAGCCGCGGTTGGGTCCGTTCAGGGGCCCGGGTCGGACCGGGGAGGCCGGTCCGAACCGGCCGGCGAGGCCCGAGCTTGAAGGGGAAGACGTTATCGTCCGGCGCGGGGAATCATGAGCGATCTTTCTCCCGAAGAACGTCTGGCCGAGGTCAGACGACGCGTATTTCGGATCGATCGGTTGTCGTCGATGCCCCAGGTGGTCTTCCGGCTGGTCGAGGCCATGGGCGACAGCCGCACCGACGCCGCGGCCCTGGAGCGGATCATCGAAAGCGACCAGGCCCTGGCCTCGAAGGTGCTAAGCCTGGCCAATTCCGCCTTTTACGGGTTCGCTCAGCAGGTCACGACCATCCGCCGGGCCGTGGTGGCCATTGGGTTCGACGAGCTGCAGCTCCTGGCCCTGGGCACCGGTCTGGCCGATGTCTTCGATCCCCGGTCGATCCCCGAGCGATTTGACGGCCAGGGATTGTGGACCCATTGTCTGGCCGTGTCCTGGACGGCCCGGGCCCTGGCCGTCCAGGCCGGCCACCGGGCGCCGGGCGAAATCCAGATGGCCGGGCTGTTGCACGACCTGGGGAAGCTGGTGATGGCCACCCACGTGGCCGACGAACTCGAGCGGATATGGCAATTGGTGGACCAGGGCCTGCCCCATCACGACGCCGAGAGCCGGCTCGGCGTCACGCACACCGCCGTCGGCCGTCTCCTGGCCGCCAAGTGGATGCTGCCCGAGGTGCACCTGACCGTCATCCACAAGCATCACCGCCCCACGCCGAACGGCCCCCACTACGAGGCCACCTGTCTGGTGGCCCTGGCCAACGACTTGACCAAGGAACTGGGGTTCGGATCGGTCTGGAGGGGCGGTGACCCGGACCGGGCCGCCCTGCTCGGGGCGGTCAACCTGGACCTGGAGGCCCTCAATATAGTGGCCGACCGGTCCGCCCAGGCGATTCCGGATCTCTTGGACGGTTGGCGACAGGCGGTCTTCGATGGGGGATAAGGTGCCTGACAACAACGGCCAGGAATCGACCGCCGACCAACACGATCAGCGGTTGCTGGAAAAACTGGCCGACATGGGCGGTCGTCTCCAATCCTCGATCCGGCTCATGTCCACCATCCGCAACCTGACCGTCATCCCGGCCACGGCGTTGAATCTGGAACAGGCGGCCGAGGAGGTGACGGCCACGTTGGTCAGGGATCTCGACGACATCGAAGGCTGTTCGATCTTGATCTACGAACTCTACCGGGACCGGCTGAGACTGATCGCCGCCTTCGGCGGACAGGACCTGTTCGTGGAAGAAAGACGCGGCGGCAACAAGGAGTTGACCTTCCGGCCGGGCGAAGGGGTGGCCGGCAAGGCCTTCCAGGACAATGAACCCGTCTTCTGGGACGTCGATTCCCCCCAATCGGATTTGATCAAGCGCCAAAACGGCATGTACACGCCCGTATCGTTGGCCTGTTTGCCCCTGGTCTCCCTGGGGCGGCCCATGGGGGTGATGAACATATCTTTCGGCCGGGTCCTCCCCTTTACCAATCACCGCCAGAGGGAGCTGATCCTGTTGAGCGGCGTGGTGGCCAATGTCATCGGGACCTTCCTGCTCAAGCCTTAGACCGATGCCCCGGTTTCCGGGGAGGCATGCCGCCCCTCAGCCGCCTGCCCGGGCGCCGATCAAACGATCAGGCTGATCAGTCCGAACCCCTGGCGGGTCTGATTGAAGGACCGGGCCAGGGTCGAGGCCGAGTAGGCCGGGACATCTTCGGCCGGCTTGAAATATTTCCCCACCCCGTTTTGAACCACCTGATCGGCCAGGCGGGACCAGGTCGTGAACAGACCGGCCTCCCCGGTCAGGGTCTCCTTCACTTCAGCGTAGTTGGTCGCCATTTGGACCGCGAACCGGTCGCCGATCGCCACCAGGCCGCCGTCCGTGACCGTCAGCCCGATCTCTTCCAGGGTGGACCGGCGGGCGGCCGTCTCCCGACGGAAGGTGTCCGCCAGGCCGGAGGTGATCTGGTCCTGATTGAGCGCCATCAGGAACATCAGGTTGTTGTAGGCGCTCAGCACCCGGGCCGTGTCCCCGGCCAGGGCGGCCAGGCCCTCGGTCACGGTCAGGGTTTCGTAGTCCGGGGCCGGGTAGTTCAGATGGAGGGTGACCTGGCCGCCGTCGATCCGGGGATCGTTGTCCGGGCTGTCCTGAGGCACGCCCCCCAGCCTCCAGACCGCCCGGGAGCCCGACGGGTCCTGGCGGCTGAGCTGGTAGGTGGCCACCAGGGCGCCGGTCTTGTCCTCGAGACTGAAGGGGGCCTCGTCGCCGGTGTCCTGGGAGGTGATGCTCAGCCAGGCCACCTTTTCGGTCAGGTCTCCCCCGCCCGGGAGGTCGGAATAGGCCGATTTTTCGGCCTCGACCACCCGGGCCTGGACCCGGCTGTCGGCGGCGTTTACGGCCCGGGCGATCTTATTTAGAAGACTCAGGTTGGTGTCGGCCTGGCCGGTGTAGCCCGAGTGCTTGACCTCGACCTCGAGGGTGTGCGTGTCGCCGCCCACGCTCAGGTCAAAGGTGTAGGTCCCCTCGCCGAGAGTGGGGGCCTCGGTCGGGGTCAACTGGACGGAGCGGTTCTCCTGGGCCCGGGCCGGCTGAGAGAACTGGACCCGATGCCGGGCCGGGGTGGCGTCGTTGGCCGCCTGGCCGGAGACGACCCTCTCGTTGGTCGAGACCACGGACTTGGCCAGATGCAGGTTCTCGGCCTCGGGCAGGACGAACCGGTCCAGGGCGGTTTTGAGGTTGGTCGCCCGGTCGTCGAACTGGGTCTCCAGGCGCTGCCGGGTGAAGCGGTCGAAATTGGTCCGCTGACTGCGGCCGACCGACTCCAGGGCCAGCCGCCCCGTCGTCAATCTGGCCGGGGACAAAGACGGGACGTGGGGGGCGCGTCCCGAGGCGAACACGACCAGGGGTTTGATACTCCCCACGGCAAACGAGGACAAGGAAACACCTCCCGAACGGCGCCGGTACCACTCCGGCGCTCCGGTTGAGCACTTCCCTGTGCCCGCTTCCCGAAGAAAGCTCTGGCCGCCATCCCTGGGCGGGTCTATCCATATTCGTTATCGGTCGGTGACGGCCATGACTTAAATTTTTTTTTGACGGGGGTGTGTTTTTTTAGGAGTCAGGATCACTCGGTCAGTTTAGCAGGCGTCTCAGTTCATCCATATCGGGGCGGGGCCGGGCGGCGAATCTGGCCCGGGCCCGGTCGATTCGGTCCCGGCTGGCCGCCAGGCGCCGATCGTCGAGGCGCCCCCGCTCGACCTCCCGGACCAGGGTCTCGAGGGCGTTTTCGACCCGGTCCAGGCGATGGCAGACGAGCATCACGTCCGCCCCGGCCGCGTAGGACATGGCCGCCGCCCGCCCGACCTCGAACGTATTGGCGATGGCCCCCATCTCCAGGTCGTCGGAGACGACCAGGCCGTCAAAGCCCATTTCCCTTCTCAGCAGACCGGTGATGACCGCCGGTGACAGCGAGGCCGGCCGGTCGGGGTCCAGGGCGGTGAACCGGACGTGAGTGATCATGCAGGATGCGACCCCGGCCTCGAAGGCGGCCCGGAAGGGGACCAGCTCGATCCGGGCCAGCCGCTCCTTGGCGTTCGGGTTTTCGGGCAGGACCAGGTGGGAGTCCAGCACCGTGTCTCCGATGCCGGGGAAGTGCTTGGCGCAGGCCATGACACTGCTTTGCTGGAGTCCTTGGACGAAGGCGGCCCCCATGGCGGCCACCAGGCTCGGGTCCGAGCCAAAGGACCGCTGGAGCATCACCCCTTCCTTCCCCCTGGTGTTGACGTCCAGGACCGGGGCGAAGTTGACGTTGAATCCCGCGGCCGCCAACTCCCGGGCCATTCGGGCCGCGGTGTCAAAGGCCCGGCGTGGATCGCCGCTTTGGCCCAAAATCGGGTGGCCGGGCTCGTGGGTGAAGGGCTCCCTGAGGCGGGCGACGACGCCCCCTTCCTGGTCCACGGCCAGGAGCAGCGGCCGGCCGTGTTTTTCGAGGGCCATGTCCTGGAGTTCGGCGCACAGCTTCGCCACCTGCCAGGGATCGACCACGTTCCGGGCGAACAGGATCACCCCGCCCACGCCCAGGTCCTCGACCAGCCGCCGGGCCGTGGCGTCCACCTCGGTCCCCGGCAGGCCGACCATCAGGCTGTCGGCCAGGGTGGCGGCCGGGTCCTTCATGAGCGCGACCCGGTGCGGCGTCTGAAGGCCAGGATGGCCGTCGGGATGGTCTGGCGGAGGAAGACCGGCCTTTCCAGGTCGCCCAGGTTCTGGTAGGCCGGGTATTCGGGGTGGGTCTCGAGGATGGACGGCGGCTCCAGGGCGCTGATCGGGGACTGTCTGGTCTCGCCGACGAATTCCACCAGGGGCCTCCGGCGGGCCGAAAAGTCCCGGACCCATTTCATCCGGTACATGGCCTCGAAGCGCAAGACGTCGATCAACACCAGGAACGACTCGAGGACGACCATTTTTTCGGCCCGGTCGACGTCCTCGACGTTCCGGCCCGGGGAGAACCCGCGGGCGCCCAGGATGAAATCGTTCAGGGCCTGGTTGCCGGGTCCTTCGCCGGTGATGAGTTCGGCCAGGACCGGGTCCGGGAGATCGGCGGCGGTGAAGTCGGACGGGAACCGGTGGCCGAAGCGCCGTTGCCAGGCGGCGGTGGCCTGACGGGTCAGCTTTTCGCGCCGGACCTTCTCGAGATCGATTACCTGGGTCATGACGGATGGGTCGGGGAGGCCGCCCAGGCGGCGCGGTCGGCTCACCAGACCTTCACAATCTCCAACTCTTTGACCCCGCCCGGGGTCTGGACCTTTATCTCGTCGCCTTCACTCTTGCCGATCAGGGCCCGGCCGATGGGCGAGATGACGCTCAGGTGCCCCTGGCCCGCGTCCGACTCGAAGGGGCCGACCAGGCGATAGGTCGAGACCTCGGCCGTGTCCAAATCCTCGACCTTGACGAACGATTCGAAGACGACGCGACCGTTGGCCCCTTCGGAGCGAAACACCTCCGAGGAGGCGATCTGGCGTTGCAGCTCGTTGATCTTGCCTTCGACGAAGGACTGTCTCTCTTTAGCGGCGTGGTACTCGGCGTTCTCGGACAGGTCGCCGTGGGCCCGGGCCTCGGCGATGGCCTTGACCACCCGCGGTCTTTCCTGGTTGATGAGCCGTTCCAACTCGGCCTTGAGGCGGGCCAGGCCGGCCTCGGTAATGGGGTACCTGGTGGTCATCGGAGTCTCGCTACTGGTTGAGGAGCTTGCCGGCGGCGGCCGCTTCCGGGACGTGGAAGACGAACAGGGAGGTGCCGCCGTTGGCCGGCACGGAGCCGTAGATGTAATTGATGTTGACGCCGGCCGCGGCCAGGCGCTCGGCGATCCGGCCCATGACCCCGGGCTTGTCTTCCAGGGCCACGACCAACACCGTCTCGGAGTCAAAGGCGTAATCGGCCTCGGCCAGGATCCGGGCGGCCTTGTCCGGCTGATCGACGATCAGGCGAATGGTCGAGTAATCGGCCGCGTCGCTCATGATCGAGGCGTAGTTTTGGGCCGGGGCGATCCGGCGGCCGGTCTTTTCCCGAGCCTCAAAAATTTTCTTGACCGCGTCCTTGGAGTTCTGGATGGACATGGCCTCGATGTTGACGCCGTTCTCGGCCAGCAGGCTGCACAACCCCGACAGCACGCCGGGGGCGTCTTGGACGTAGGTGGACAGTTGCGTTTTCGTCTGCAAGGACCGACCTCCCAATGGTCACGGATTTACATAACAGAAAAGCGGCGCCCGGCCAAGACCAAAACGAGGTCAAGGACCGACGCGCCGTTTTCGATCGGGCGCCCGATCGTCAGGCAAAGATGTCGACAATCTCCCCCGGCAGGTACCGCGCGCTTCTGGTTTGGGGCCGGGGCTGCTCGCCGGTGGCCGGCCCGGGCGGCGCGCCCACGGACTTGGCCGTCTCTTCGGCCTGGCGTTGTACCTCCACCACCTCCCGGGGCGCCTGCCCGCCGCCCCAGGGGTCCCAGGCGGCGAAGACCTCCTCGGGCTCGAGTTCCGAAAAACCGAAGCGCTCCACGTCCTCGATGGCGTTCTCGCCCAGGGCCTCGATTCGCTTTTGCGCCAGTTCCTCCTTGGTCTTCATCTCCCGGCGCTGGAACTCGACGTTGACCCGGTCCAGCTCCTCCTGACTGAGCAGGGTCGCCTCCCGGTTGGCTCTCTCAACCTTGCCGATCTGCGCCCGCTTCCAGTCCTCGTAGAGGGATTGGCTCCACTCCTGTTCGGCCCGCCAGGTCTCCTCGGCCAGCTGCTGTTTCCGTTCGAAGTTTCGGCTTTCTTCCTCGCTGACCCGGGCCTGTTCCAACATCAACTCGCTCCGGAACTCGAACAGGGCCCGCTCCGCCGCCCGGGCCCGGATGTCTTCCTCGGCGCCGCGGGTCTCCTGCTCCAGCGGAGTCAGCTTCCCGGCCAGGAAGTCCCGCTGCCGGATGAACTCGACCTCCTGTTCGGGGGTCATGATCCGCGGGTCCCGGCCGACCCGTTCCGCCCCGGTGGCCAGCTTGACGCCGATCTCGTGCTCGGTCCGCGGGTAGTCGCCCGGTCGGCGGGCGTTGGGCAGGAGGGTCCCGGCCTCCCGGGGCAGACCATGCTGCCCGCGGTGGTCGAGCACCGCCTGAACCGCCATCCAGGGCGCTGTCGCCGTGCTGGCCGTGGCCAAAATGCCTCCCCGAGTCCAAACTAAACCATACTAATTCTAACGCTTAGGTGACGCCAGGTCAAGTTCGACGGGGCAAAAGAGGGCGGTCAACCCGAGGCGATCCAGCGGCGCAGGGCGGGCAGTTCCTCGCCCTCCCAGCGCTCGTCCAGACGAATCGCCAGGAACATCTTCAGCAGCGAGTCCAGCACGGCCGCCAGGTCCCTGATTTTGAGGAGCCTGGCCAGCAGGTCTTCGTCCGAGTCGTCGTCGTGCTCCGGATCAGGGGCGGGCCGGACGCCCGTCAGGGCCCCGGTGGCGGCGTCCAGGGTCAGATGCCAGGCCGCCTGGTCGGTGCGGACCCTGAACCCGGCCCGGGTGAGTCGCCGACCCTGCTGCAGGGCGACCCGGGTCTCGGGTGAGTCCACCTGCCGGCCGCGACAGGCCACCGTAAAGCCGGTGGGCCCCTGTCCCGAGGCCAGGGTCATGACGTTGATCGGCTCGATCCCGACGACCGACCCGTCGGGCAGCCGGATGACCCCGCCCTGACGCTCGGCCATGAACCACAGCCAGATCAGGAATTCCTGGCCCAGAAACTCCAGACGTTTGATGGCGGTGACGACATCCATCACCGGTCTCCGACCACCCGGGCCAGGTTGGCCGGGGCCAGGCGGTCCAGGGCGCCCAGGTCCCTTTCCGGGTCGAGCCGGGCCGCGGCCAGGGGCGGCGCCTGCAGAATAGGTATCAGGTCAAAGGTGTTGATGAACAGGTCCTCGAAGACCTGCCGCCACTTAGCAATGGCCGCCCCCAGGAAGATGTCGCCCGTATCGGTGTCCCAGACCACGTGGACCATCTTGGTCGCGGCCGGCAGCCGCCCCCGGAGGCGGGCCAGGGTCCGTTCCCTGACCTCGCGCCGGTGATGGGTCGTCAGGGGCCGCTCCGGGCGCTCGGCCTGGAGGCGGCGGGTCTCCAGCTCGGTGTATTTCTTGAGGACGGCCGGGCTGATGGTCCGCGCGTCCCGCCTGAGTCCCAGGACGATGAACGGCCCGACGTTTATTCCCAGCCGGCCGAAGCCGGGGTCATAGGGATCGGCCGCGTCCACCCAGCCGACGCTCGCTTCGGCGTCGGAATCCTCGATGTCCACAAAGGCGAACCTGGCCACCAGGTCCCGGACGCGGGAGAAAAACCCGGGCGGCGGCTCTTGGTCGAGCCGATACCGGCTGAGCGAAAACGAACCGGCCAACAATGACATGTCTTCCCCTTTGACCCAACAAAAACAGCCGGCCCATCATAACCCCGGCCGGCCGGCCGATCAAGCGCCTTGACACCTCAGACTCCGCTGTGCCAAGTAACCGGCATGGCTTCGGGTCGATTCGTGTCTTTGGTCGATGAATTCCAGGCCGCGGTCCTGTCCGCCGCCCGGGCGGGGGCCGTGGTCCTGGTCGGCACGGCCCGTCTGGCCAGGACCCTCCGGGAGCGGTGGCGGGCCGAGCAAATGGCCGACGGCCGCTCGGGCTGGGAGCGGGCCCCCATCTTTTCGCTCGGGGCCTGGGCCCGTCACGTCTGGTCCCAGTCCTGGCCGGAACGGTCGCCGGCCCCGCCGTACCTCGTGTGGCGGCGGTGGATCGAGCTGGCGACCGACGATCCTTCGCCCGGGGAAGAGCGCCCCGGACCCGACCTGGCCGAGGCTCTTAATGTCGCCTATACCGTCTTGGCCGACTACGTACCAACGCCGCCCCGGGCCGAACCGTCCTCGCCGGTGGTCGAGTGGCGTCGCCGGCTGTTCGACCGCCTGGACCAAGGTCTGGACCGGGACGGTTTCTTTCATCCCGGCCGGTTGTCGGGCCTGGTGGCCCGAGGCATTTCGGCCAAGAGGGTCGTCATCCCCCGGCGGGTCGTCCGGGCCGGGTTCGACTTTCCCTCGGCCGCGGAACGGGCCCTGTTCGCCGCCCTCGAGGCCGCGGCGGAGTTGACCCGTCTCGATCTGCCGGCCGCCCCGGCCGAGGGGGTCCGGGCCGTGGCCCTGGCCGACCGGGAGCGGGAAGGGTGGTGGGTGGTCGGGGAGACGATCCGGGCGGCGGCCCAAACGCCGCTCAGCCACATCGGCCTGGTCGTCCCTGATGCCAAAGACTACGGTCCGGAGTTGGACCGGGCCTTTCGCCAGGCCCTGGGGGAGAACCGGCCGGGTGACGGGTTTTGGTACGGCTCGGCCCGTCGCCGATCGCTTCTGGAACGACCCCTGGTCAAAGCCGCCCTGGCGCCCCTGCGCGCCGCCGCCCGGCCGGTGGACCGGTCCGACCTGCTGGACCTGATCGACTCGCCTTTTTTCTCGGCCCTTTCCGGGTCCGAGACGGAGATATTCGAGGCCGACCGCCGTTGGCGGGAGCGCCCGGTATTCGGATCGGTGAGCGACTTCCTGTCTGATCCGGCCGTGGCCGAAGGGCTGCGCCTGGGACCCAGCGGCCGCCGGCTGGACGAGGCCCTGGCGCCGCTGATGACGGCGGGGCCGCAGCCAATCGCCGCCTGGACCAGGGCCCTGGGCCTCGTCCTGGACGAGCTGGGTTTCGAGTCGCCCCAGAGCGATGAGGACCAGGCCGATCGCCTGGCGTTCGAGCAGGTCTTGTCGGAACTGGCCCGGGACCTGGGCCCCATGGCCGTTGATGGGGCCGGGTTTCGCTCCTGGCTCGAGGCCGCCCTGGGGCGCACGCCGGGGCGGACCGAGGGCAGCGAGCGGGCCGGGGTGCAGGTCCTCCTGCCCGAGGAGGCCCGGGGGCTGTGCTTTGACCGGCTGTTCGTCCTGGGCCTGGACGCCCGATCGTGGCCCCGGCCGGTGCGGCGCCTGCCGCTCTTGTCGCCCGGGGAACGGGCCCAGGTGCTGGGCGGCACCGTCGAGAGCGAGTATCGGTTCTCGGCCCGGGCCTTCGGGGTCTTGTGCGCCTCGGCCGCCGAGGTCGTCCTCACCCGGCCTCGACACCACGAGGACGAGCCGTTGCCGGCCTCGATCTTCTGGCCCGGTCAGGAGGAGGAGGTCCAGGTCTCGCCCTGGCGCGAGCCCGATCCGGCCTGGCTGCGGGCCAGGTGGTATGGGGACGCCTGGCAAGGGTGGGGCGAACCCCGGCCGGAATTCATTGACGCCCCGGCGCCCGGCCTGGTCCCCAAGACGATCTCGGTCTCGGTCCTGGAAACGGCCCTGACCTGTCCGGCCCGGTTTTTGGCCCGGGTGATTCTCGGCCTGGAACCCTTGGCCGAGCTCGAACCGGGCGTCACCCCCCTGGAGCGGGGCCGGGTGCTGCACCAGGTGTTGCAGGTCTTCACCAGCCGCCTCCGCGCCGAAAACACGGACCTGGATTCGACCGACGCCGAGCGGCTGTTGGTCGAGTGCGTGGACCAGGTCCTGGGCCGGCGGAAGGACGATCCGGTCTGGCGGGTGGAGCGGGCCCGTTGGCTGGACGAACCCGGAGTGTTGCGGCCGTGGCTGCAACTCGAGCGGACCCATCGGCAGGAGGGCTGGCGGACCATCGACGAGGAGGTGAATTTTGCGGACCTGGTCATCGCCGAGGCCGGACTGAGCCTCAAGGGACGGGTCGACCGGATCGACCTTCACGACGAGGAAGGCATTCTGGCCTGGGACTACAAGACCGGCGAGCCTCCCTCGGCCCGGGAGGTTTTCGACCTGCTGGTCCGGCCCCAATTGCTGGCCTATGTCGAGGCCCTGCGCCAGGGCGCCTGCCGCCTGCCGGAGCGGGGAAGACAATGCGTCGCGGATGGCCGTATCAGGGCCGGTTATCTCGAAGTGAAGTCGGCCGTCGCAATCAGACCTCATCTGAGGGACAGGGGTCCCGAAGCCTGGGAGGAGGCCCGAGTCCGTTGGCTAGGCAGACTGCGGGAGCGTTTCGAACCGCTCCACCAAGGCCGGTTCCCGGCCGAGCCCCATCCCGAGGCCTCGATTCGGAAGACGGAAGGGCCGTGTGAGCGATGCCCCTATGGGCTGCTGTGTCCGCCGGCCACCGGGGAGGAAGGGCCATGACTTCGCTGCCCGACGCCGCTGACCGGGAACGGGCCCTGGACACGACCCGGTCCTTCCACGTCGAGGCTCCGGCCGGCTCGGGCAAGACGGCCCTGCTGACGGCCCGCTTCCTCAAACTCCTGGGCCAGGTCCAACACCCCGGGCAGATCCTGGCCCTGACCTTCACCAACCGGGCCGCCGGCGAAATGGCCGAGCGGTGTTTCGACGTCCTGATCCGGGCCAGGGACGGCGGCGCGCCGGAAAACGACTGGGACCAACGACTGCTGGAACTGGGTCGGGCGGTGTGGGACCGGCACGGCGACAAGAGGGCCGAACTCGGTTCGCCCGACGGTCTGCGGATCATGACCTTTCACGGCTTTTGTCATTTGCTGGCCCGGGCCGCGCCGCTCGAGTCCGGGGCCGGTCTGGGGGCCGAGCTGTTGGCCGAGGCGGACCAGCCGCTGCTCAGCCGCGAAGCGGCGGCCGGGTTTTGCCAGGAGATCCTCCACCGGCCCCCGGACGACCCCTGGCGTCAGGCCGTGGACCGGCGTCTGCTTCGCCTGGACAACCGGCTGGGCCGACTGGTGGACGAGTTGTGCGGCCTGATCCAGCGCCGCGACCTCCTGGCCGATCTCCTGTCCGAACCGCCCGATGACCTGGGGCCTGATTTGACCCGCCGTCTGCAAACGCTGGCCGAGGCCCGCCTCACGGCGCTGCGCCTGGAGTTCGGCCGATCGGATCTTGGCCGTCAATGGCCCGCCCTGGTCGATCACCTGCGGGACATCGACGCCCCGGCGGCGGAGGTCTTGCCCCACAATCTGCCTGGTGATCGTTGGGACGATCTCCCGGACTGGCAGGCCCTGGATCGGATTCTGCTGACCAGGACCGGGCGGACACCGAGAAGGCAATTCGGTCCCAATTCCGAGTTTTCCGGGGAGTTCGACAGGCCGGCCTGGGCCGGGCTGATCAGCGGTCTGCCCCGGGCCGCGTCCGAACTCCTGGGGCGGGTCCGCGATCTGCCCACCACGGACCAGGCCCCGGCCCTGATGGCCGAGGTCGTCGCCCACCTGGGCGACCTGCTCCAATTGGCCGGCGGGGCGGTCGAAACCTTTGGCCGTCATTTGCGGGCCAAGGCCGCCCTGGACTACGTCGCCCTCGAGGAGGCGGCCCTGAACCTCTTTGGCGAGGACGCCCCGACCGATCTTCAGCTCTATCTGGACCACCGGCTCCAGCACCTGCTGGTCGACGAGTTCCAGGACACCTCGCGGCGGCAGTGGGACCTCATCCGGCGGATGTGCCTGGGCTGGGAGCCGGGCGACGGCCGGACGGTGTTCGTGGTCGGCGACCCGAAGCAGTCGATTTTCCGCTTTCGCAAGGCCGAGGTGGGGCTGTTCGTCCAGGCCGGCCGCGACGGCCTGCCCCTGCCGCATCACGGTCGGCTGGCCCTCGAGCCCTTGCGCCTGCGAACCAATTTCCGGTCCTCGCCCCGGCTGATCGAGTGGGTCAACGACCTGTTCGACCGGACGGTGATGACCGCCGTGGACCCGGAGGCCGACGAAGTCGAGTTCCAACCGGGCCGAGCCGCGCCCGGGGCCATTGATACGGGTGCCCAGATCGCGGCCTCGGTGTTCTACGATGCGCCGGAGTCATCATCCCCCCTTCTGGCCGAGGCCCGCTGGCTGGGGGGGCAGGTGGCCGCGCTCCTGAATCGGCCTCGGCCGCCGGAGAGCATCGCCGTCCTGCTCCGGGCCCGGACCAACCTGACCGTCTACCTGGCCGCCCTGAAGGATTACGGGGTGCCGGTCCGGCTCAAGGAGGGCCTCCGGCTGATGGACGCGCCCGAGGCCGGTCACCTGGTCAACCTGGCCCGGGCCCTGTGCCGGCCCCACGACGATCTGGCCTGGGCCGGTCTGCTGCGCGCGCCGTGGTCCTGGTTCGAGATCGCTGATCTGGTCAAGGTTCGGGACGCCCTGCCGGCCGAGGGACGATCCTGGCGGCAGAGGATCGAGGCCGCGGCCGAGCATGACGCACGCCTGGCCCGGGTGTGGGCCGTTCTGGCCGAGGGGGCGGGCCAGGTCGGCCGCCGCCCCCTGGCCGAGGTGGTCGAGGCGGTCTGGCTCGACCTGGGCGGGGCCCGCGGCGCGGCCCGGTTGTCCGGACCGGCCGGCGTCGAGAACTGCCGGGCCGTGCTCGCTTTGCTGGCCGCGGTCGAGGGCGACGGGCCGCACCGGACCCTGGACGCCCTGGAGCGGCGGCTGGACGGGGTGTACCAACCCGAGGACCCGGCCGCGGCCGACTCCCCGGTTCAGATGATGACCGTTCATGGGGCCAAGGGTCTCGAATTCGACGCCGTGTTCGTGCCCGACCTGGGGCGAGACGTCCTGGGCGGCGGCCGGGGGGGCGGTCCGCCGTACCTGTCGGTCCGTTTGCCCGGGAGCGGCGAGCACCTGCTGGCCGTGGCCCCGGACCGGCGGACCAAAAACAGCGATCCGTTGTATCAACTCCTTTGGGGCATCGAGCGGTCCCGCGACCTGGCCGAGGCCAAGCGCCTGTTCTACGTCGCCCTGACCCGGGCCCGCCGGGAGTTGTACCTGAGCGGTCCGGTCAAATCGGATCGAAACGGCGGCTTGGCCGCCCCTAACGCCAAAAGCTGGCTGGCCTGGCTGCTCGATCACGAGGGCCTGATCAAGGCCGAGGTGACGGGCGGCCCCCACCAGACGCTGACGGGCCGGTCCGGGATCCAGATCGTTCTCAACCCGGCCCGGTCCGGCTCGAGGCCGGTCGGCAAAAAAGTTCAGGCCGGGCCGCCGGTCCGGCCCCGGTCGATCCGGGTGACGGCCCAGCGTCCGGGGTGGGACCTGGTGGCCCCCTCGGGGCTGGTCGAGGCGGACGAGTCCCGGGCCAGCGATGACGACCAGGCCGGGCGGACCGGTCCGCCGGACCGGCGGGACGCCTGGCGAGGCACGGTCATCCACCGGCTGTTTCAGGGGGTGGCCGAGGGTCGAGCGCGGCCGGACCGGGCGGCCGTGGCCCGGGCCCTGGTCCAGGAAGGCCTGGCCGCGGATCAGGCCGCGGCCGCGGCCGACCGGATTCTGGCCGAGGTCGAGGCCTGCCTGGCGGACAAATTTTTGGCCGACCTGCTCCAGGGAGAGACCTGGACCCGGCACACCGAATGGGCCCTCGAGGCGGCCGTCGAGAGCGAGGCGGGGCGGACGACGATCTTGTCCGGCGAGCTGGACCTGGTGGCCCATGACACCCGGAGATGGATCATCCTGGACTACAAGACCGGGCGGGTGCCGGCCGGGGTCGACCCGGCCGAGTACGCCCGGGACCGGGCGGCCCACTACGCCCCGCAACTATGCGCCTATCGCCTGATGCTGGCCCGACAGGCGGGCTTGGACGAGTCGCGGATCGAGGCCGGTATCTACCTGACCCCGATCCAGGAATGGCAGCCGCTCGAGCCCGACTGATTCAGGGGCGAGCGGCGAACCTTCCTGTAAGCCCTGGAGTAGACGTCCGTGTGGTTCAGATGGACGGTTTTCGTAAAATAATATCATAAAACGCCTAGTAATAAATGGGAAAAAAATCGGTACGCCGGGCCTTGTAACGCAGCCATATTACTATAATATTAAAATCATCACGGTCGGCATGCCCGACACAATCCAGGATACCTGGTAACGAATCAGTAAAAACTGGGGTGTGGGTGGGGTAAAATGGCGAAAGCGGTGCTCGAGGTTCATCAACGCCCCCTTGCAGAGGGAGAACCAACAGTCCCCGCGCCAGGCGTGGCCGGGGATGGCATCCGGGGCGCAGGAGCAGACACCCAACGAGCCGGACCAAGAGCACGGCCAGGATCATGGTCGTCGAAGACGGGGCCAGGCCGCAGGAACTGACCTCCGACCTCGAGAGACGGGTCCGGGAGCGCGCCTGGAGGAGAAGATGGAGGAAGCGGTGTCCCCGCCCGACGTGGACCGGATCATGAAACCTCCGGACCGGGTTAAGCCGGCCAAGGCCATCGGGTCCCTCCTGGAGGAGCCCGTCTCGCCGACCACCCGGCCGAAAGACCACCTCGACCGCCAGGGAGAGAAGCCATGATCGAGACCCTGATCGTCGACGACGAGCAAAACGTCGGGTTGGCCCTCAAATACATGCTGGAGAAGTACGATTACCGGTGCACCACCGCCCTCAATACCGCCGAGGCCCGGGTCCGACTGGAGGAGCGGTCGTTCGAACTGGTCTTGCTGGACATCATCATGCCCGGCGAGTCGGGTCTGGACCTGCTCGAGCATCTCCAGGCCGCCCATCCGGACACGGCGGTGGTGATGATCAGCACCATCGACGATCCCCGGGTGGCGGCCAAGGCCCTCGATCTGGGCGCCTTCGGCTATTTGCCCAAGCCGTTTGACGCCAACCAGGTGCTGATCAACCTGGCCAACGCCGTCCGACGCCGTGACCTGGAGATCGAGAACAGGGCCCAGCGTCAAAAGCTGGCCGAGCTGGTTCGGGAGCGCACCGCGGCCCTGATCGCCAGCGAGACCCGACACCAGGCCCTGCTGGGGGCCCTGCCCGATCCGGTGATCGCCTACGACCCCGAGGGGCGGGCGACCTTTGTCAACGAGGCCTTTGAAAAGACTTTCGGCTGGTCGGGCGAAGAGGTGCTGGGCCGGCGGATCGACTTCGTGCCCCCGGAAGAAATGGACAAGACCCGGGACGCCTGGGCCCGGTTGTTGCGCGAGGGGGACTCGACCCTCGAGACCAGGCGTCTGACCAGGGACGGCCGCGTCCTGGACGTCCACATCCGGGGGGCCGCCACCCGGGACGCTGACGGCCAAATGACCGAGAGCGTGGTCGTCATCAGGGACGTCACCGATCGCCAGCGGGCCTTGGAGGCCGTCCGGCGAGAAAAGGAGTTCCGCGAGGCCGTGCTCAACGCCCTGAGCGACGCCATTTCGATCATCAACGTCGATGATCTGACCATCGCCTGGGCCAACCAGGCCTTTTTCGAGGAGGTGGGACGGTCCGCCGCGGAGGTGATCGGCCGGCCCTGCTATGAGGTGACCCACGGCCTGTCCCGGCCTTGCCAACCCCCCGCCGATCCCTGCCCGCTGGCGGTGACGGTGAAATCGGGTTGTCGATCCACCGACGAACACGTCCATTTTCGAAGCGACGGCGAGCGATATTACGCCGACATCTCCACCAATCCCCTGGGCGACGAAACCGGACGGGTAACCCGGGTGGTCCACGTCGCCCGGGACGTCACCGACCGCAAAAGGGCCGAGCAGGCCCTCCGGGAGAGCGAACAACGTTTCCGGACCCTGTTCGACAACATGCGCAGCGGGGTGGCCGTGTACGAGTCCGCGCCCGACGGCCGGGACTTCATCTTCACCGATCTCAACCGGGCCGGGGAAAGAATCAGCCGGGTGAAAAAGACGGACGTTCTGGGGCAAGCCGTCCGGAAAGCCTTCCCCGGGGTGGAGGCCTTGGGCCTGTGGGACGTGCTGCAGCGGGTCAACGGCACCGGCCTGCCGGAGCATCATCCCGCCGGCCGGTACCAGGACGGCCGCCTGACCCAGTGGGTGGAAAACTACGTCTTCAAACTGCCTTCCGGCGAAGTGGTGGCCGTGTACGACGACGTGACCGAGGAAAAGTTGGCCGAGGCCCAGATCCGGGCCGAGCAGGAACGTTTCCAGACCCTGACCGACCAGTCCCCCCTCGGCGTCAGCCTCATCCGGGCGGACGGGTCCTACGCCTATGTCAATCCGGCCTTCACCCGCATCTTCGGCTACACCCTGGCCGACGTGCCCGACGGACGGACCTGGTACCGTCTGGCCTTTCCCGATCCCGATGAGCGCCGGGCCGAGATCGCCGATTGGAAGAGAGACATTGCGGTCCAAGGCGAGGGACCGGTCATAACCAAGACGAGCACGGTCAGGTGCAAGGACGGCTCGACCAAGGTGGTCCACTTCCGAGTCGTCAAGCTCGAGGCGGGCGATCATCTGGTCCTGTTCGAGGACATCTCCGAGCGCAAGGCGGCCGAGGAGGCGTTGCGGGAGAGCGAGGATCAATACCGGACCCTGGTGGAGGCCCTGCCCACCGGTTTCATTCAGGCCGACGAAAGAACCGAACTGTTGTATTTAAACGACCGGCTGGCCGAGATGCTGGGCTACGCCCCCGACGAGCTGAAGGGCCGGCAAACGCTGGACTTCCTGGATGAAGCCAACCGCTTAGTCCTCCTTCATCAGGTGGAACTCCGCAAAAAGGGGTCGGTCCAGCCCTACGAACTGGTGTGGACCAAAAAGGACGGCCGCCGGGTCTTCACCATGATG
>JAHJDS010000501.1 GCA_018812395.1 Pseudomonadota bacterium | reverse complement strand
GGGACAAATGGGTGCCGCCGCAAAGCTCGCGCGAGAATCCCTCGACCTCCACCAGCCGGACCTCGTCACCGTAGCGCTCCTCGAACAGGGCCATGGCCCCGGTCTGGATCGCCTCGTCCATGGGCATGACCCGGGTGCTCACCGGCCGGTCGGTCCGGATCTCGGCGTTGACCCGGCGCTCGATATCGTCCAGGGCGGCCCGGTCCACGGCGGCGAAGTGGGTGAAGTCGAACCGGAGCCGGTCCGGGGCGACCAGGGACCCGGCCTGTTTGACGTGATCGCCCAGGGTTTGGCGTAAGGCCCGGTGCAGTAGATGGGTCGCGGTGTGGTTGGCCGCCGTGGCCGACCGTTTCTCGGCGTCCACTTCCAGGTCCATGGTCAGGTCTTTAGTCAGGGTCCCCCGGGTGACGGTTCCCTGATGGACGATCAACTCCCCGACCTTGAGGGTGTCGGTGACCTGAACGCCGACCTCGTCCGACCGAATCGAGCCGACGTCACCCACCTGCCCGCCGGCCCGGCCGTAAAAGGGCGTCACGTCGGTCACCACCTCGACCGCGTCGCTCTCGACGGCCGAATCGACCCGTTGCCCGTCCTTGATCACGGCCAGGACCTTGCCCCGGGCCTGGACCGTCTCGTAACCCACGAACTCGGACTTGACCCCGTCGGCGATAAGCGCCTGATGGGCCGCGGCCACCGCCTCTTCGCCGCTGCCCTTCCAGGCCGCCCGGGCCCGCTCCTTCTGGGCGGCCATGGCCGCCTTGAACCCGGGCACGTCCACGCTCAGGTCGTGCTCCACGGCGATGTCGTCCACCAGGTCGGCCGGGAAGCCGTAGGTGTCGTAGAGCTTGAACACCACCTCGCCCGGGATGACCCGCTCGCCCTTATCCTCGAGGCGGGCGATCTCGTCGTCCAGGAGTTTCAGGCCGTAGTCCAAGGTGTCCGAGAAGCGGCGCTCCTCGTTCTCGATGACCCGGCTGACGAACGGCCCGGCGTCGGCCAGGTCCGGGTAGGCGTCCTTCATCAGGTCGATCACCCCGGCCGAGACCTGGTGCACAAACGGCCTGGTCAGGCCCAGCACCCGGCCGTAGCGCACCGCCCGCCGGAGGATCCGGCGCAAGACGTAGCCCCGGCCCACGTTTTCGGGCAAAATGCCGTCGCCGATCAAAAAGGCCGTGGCCCGGGCGTGGTCGGCGATGACCCGCAGGGCCATGTCCGTGGCCTCGCCCTGGCCATAGGCCACGCCCGATAGTTCGCAGATGGACTGGATTATCGGTTGAAACAGATCGGTGTCGTAATTGGCCAAAACACCTTGCACCACCGTCGAGATTCGTTCCAGGCCCATGCCGGTGTCGATGCTCGGCCGGGGCAAGGGGGTCATCTTCCCGGTGTGGTCGCGCTCGTACTGCATGAACACCAGGTTCCAGACCTCGAGGTAGCGGTCGCAGTCGCAGCCCACGGCGCAGTCCGGCCGATCGCAGCCAGCCTCGGGGCCCCGGTCGAAGTGGATCTCGGAGCACGGTCCGCAGGGGCCGATCTCGCCCATGGCCCAGAAGTTGTCCTTCTCACCCAGGCGAACGATCCGCTCGGGCCGGACGCCGACCTCGGATTGCCAGACCTTTTCGGCCTCGTCGTCGTCCTCGAAGATGGTCACCCACAGCCGTTCGGGGTCCAGGCCGTAGCCGTTGACCAACAGGTCCCAGCCGTAATAGCAGGCCTTGGCCTTGAAGTAGTCGCCGAACGAAAAATTGCCCAGCATCTCGAAGAAGGTGTGGTGGCGAGAGGTTATTCCGACGTTCTCGAGGTCATTGTGCTTGCCGCCGGCCCGGACGCACTTCTGGCAGGTGGCGGCCCGGACGTAGTCCCGCTTTTCCTGGCCCAGGAAGACGTTCTTGAACTGGACCATGCCGGCGTTGGTGAACAGCAGGGACGGGTCGGCGGCGGGGAGCAGGGACGAGGACTTGACGACCCGGTGGTCGTTTTCCGTGAAGTAGTCCAGGAATTTTTGTCTGATCTCGGCGCCGGTCACGAATGCCTCATGCCTGTCGGCGGGGTTGATGCGATCCAATTGACGATCGAAAGGCGGCCGGGTCTAGTCGCCGTCCGGTTTCTCTTCGATCGTCTCCGTCGCGGCCGCACCCGGGGTGACCATGCCGTAGTGGTCGCGGACTTTTGTCTCGATCTCGGCCAGGGTGTCGGCGTTTTCCCCCAAGAACTTGCGGACGTTCTCCCGGCCCTGGCCGATCCGGTCGCCGCTGTAGGAAAACCAAGACCCGGCCTTGTCCACGATGCCCGCCTCGACGGCCATGTCCAGCACCTCGCCGCTCCGGTTGATACCCGTCCCGTAGAGGATGTCGAACTCGGCCTGGGTGAACGGCGGCGACATCTTGTTCTTGACCACCTTGACCCGGGTCCGGTTGCCGATGACGTCCTGGCCGTCCTTGATGGCCCCGATGCGGCGGATGTCCAGGCGAAGCGACGCGTAGAACTTGAGGGCGTTGCCGCCGGTGGTCGTCTCGGGCGAGCCGAACATGACGCCGATCTTCATCCGGATCTGATTGATGAAGACGACCGACGTCCGGGTCTTGGACACGATCGCCGTCAGTTTGCGCAGGGCCTGGGACATGAGCCGGGCCTGCAGCCCGACGTGGTGGTCGCCCATCTCGCCCTCGATCTCGGCCCGGGGGGTCAGGGCGGCCACCGAATCGATGACGATGACGTCCAGGGCCCCGCTCTTGACCAAAACCTCGGCGATGTCCAGGGCCTGCTCGCCGTTGTCGGGCTGGGAGATGAGCAGTTCCTCGGTGTTGACCCCCAGCTTCTGGGCGTAAACCAGGTCCAGGGCGTGCTCGGCGTCGATAAAGGCCGCCGCGCCGTCCTTCTTCTGGGCCTCGGCGATGACGTGCAGGGCCAGGGTGGTCTTGCCCGACGACTCGGGACCGTAGATCTCGATCACCCGTCCCCGGGGCACGCCGCCCACGCCGGTGGCCAGATCCAGGCCCAGGGAACCGGTCGAGATGATCGGCACGCCGGTGATCACCCCGGCCTCGCCCAGGCGCATGATCGAGCCCCGGCCGAAACTTTTTTCGATCTGGCCGACGACCGCGTCGACCTTCTTTTTCTGCTGTTCGTCCACGGCTGCCTCGGCTTAGCGGTTGGCAAAATGTACCGTGAGGCCTAAGTATCCGTCAAGGGAAAGCGGGCGAGCGGGGTGTAGGTCGGTCCGGCCGGAGACAAGTCGCTCTGAAACAGGACCAGTTCCCGGACGACAAAAATCCCGGCCTGGGCCTCGGCCAGGTCCATGATCCGGCCGCGCAAAAGGCCGGCGTCCAGGTCCGTCCCCGGCCCGGACCTGCTTTTCCGCGTCTTCTTGACCCGGCCCAGGGTGAGGTGCGGCGAGAAGGGTCGGCCTTCGGGCTCGAAGCCCAGCGGCTCCAGGGCCGTCTCGATGGCCGCGGCCAGGCCGGCCAGGCGGTCCAGGTGGCCGTGCACCCCCAGCCAGATCACCCGGGGCCGCCCCCGGGGCGGAAACGAACCGGCCCCGGCCAGGCGAAGCTCGACGGGGCTGAACCCGGCCGTGACCGTCGCCACCGCCCGCTCGACCCGGTCCAACGTCTCCGGCTCGACCCCGCCCAGGAACTTGACCGTCAGGTGCAGATTCTTCGGCTCGACCCACTTGACGCCGTAGACGCCCGCCGCCAGCCGCTCGGCCAGACGGGCCGCCTCGCGGCGCACCTCCGGCGGCAGGTCCACGGCGATGAAAGATCTGATCGTTTGGCCAGACAACGACACTAGTCCTAAAGGATGACTTCCAACATTGGATACAGGGTGCCTTGTTTTTCCTTGAACCTAAAATAGTCTCTAATGGAATTTAGTTCAAAGAAAATACTAAAAGTATTTCAGTCTAATAGACTTGCTCACAGGTCACCCTGACACCTTTCAGGGTGAATCAACTATCCATGAATCCCGGCTGAATGAAGTACCGCCGCAGCCAGTCCAGGGCGTGGGCCGCGGACAGGATCTTGATCTGATGGCGGCGGCCCATAAACCGGTGCCGCCTGACCGCGGTCCTCTGCGCGTCACCCAGGGCGATGAAGACCGTGCCCACGGGTTTTTCGTCCGTGCCGCCGTCCGGCCCGGCGATGCCGGTCACGGCCAGGCCCAGATCGACCGCTGACCGCTCTCTGACTCCGGCGGCCATCTCGACGGCCGTCTCGGCGCTGACCGCGCCGTGTTTTTCGAGCGTTTCCCCAGACACGCCCAGCAGTTCGACCTTGGCCTGGTTGGAATAGGTGACCAGCACCCGGTCCACGTACTCCGAACTGCCCGGCACACCGGTCAGACGGTGGCCGATCAGCCCGCCGGTGCAGGACTCGGCCACGGCCAGCTTCCGTCCCCGGGCGGCCAGCAGCTCGCCGACCACCGACTCCAGGCGGTCGTGCTCCCGGCCATAGACGACCTTGCCCAGGACCCGCCGCACGTCACCCTCGGCCCGGGTGATCAGGGCCGCGGCCTCGTTTTCGTCCTTGGCCTGGGCGGTCAGCATCAGGTGGACTTCGGGGAAATCAGGGTAATAGCCCAGGCTGACGCCGGGCCAGTCGGCCGCCAGGGGCGCCAGTTTTTCCTGAATGGCGGTCTCGTCCAGGCCGAAGGTTTTTATGAGCCTCTGCCTGAGGACCGAGCCATCGGCCAGGCCGGCGCTGAGGAAGGGGATGACCTGGGCGTCCATCAGGTCGCGGGTCTGCTCCGGGACGCCGGGCAGCAAAAAGACCGGGACGCCGCCGACTATAATCGAAAAACCGCAGGTATTGCCCCGGGGATCGATGATCTCGGCCCCCTGGGGCAGCACGGCCAGTTTCTCGTACCGCTCCGGGCTCTCGCCGCGGCCCCGTAGTTCCAGATAACCCTTGATCTTGAGCCAGATCGCCTCGTTCCTGACCAGGGGAACGCCGCCCACCTCGGCCGCCGCGGCGCAGGTCACGTCGTCCTCGGTCGGCCCCAGGCCGCCGGTGACCAGGACCAGGTCGGACCGCCTCACCGCCCGGGTCAGGGCGTCCTGGATGCGTGCCAGATCGTCGGCCACGGTGGTGATGGCCCGCACCCGGACGCCGAGGCCGAATAGGCGGCCGGCCACGAACTCGGCGTTCCGGTCGCGCACCCGGCCCGAAATCAGTTCGTCACCGATGGTGATGATCTCGGCGATCACCCGGCAAACCCCGTCCACAGGCCGAACCGCCCCCCAAGGCCCTGGAGCCGGCCTGCTGCCTTGGTCCATCCTTTAAAAATTCCCGCCCCAGTGATCGGCGGCAATAAAAACCACGTCGATACGAAAGGCCGCTCTCAAAAGGTCAGAACCTGAACAGCGAGGCCCCCCAGGTAAACCCGGCGCCAAAGGTGTTGACCAGCACCAGATCGCCCCGCTTGATGCGGCCGTCGCGCACGGCCTCGTCCAGAGAGGTGGGGATGGTCCCGGCCGAGGTGTTACCGTAGCGGTCCACGGTGATGATCACCTTTTCGATCGGGATTTCCAGCCGCCGGGCCACTTCCTCCATGATCCGGATGTTGGCCTGATGGGGGATGAACCAGTCGATTTCATCGGGGGTGAGGCCGTTGTGCTCCAGGGCCTCGAGGGCCACCGCGGACAGGCTCCGGACGGCCTGCTTGAACACCTCGTTGCCCTGCATCTTGACGTACAGCATCCGGGCCTCGACCATCTCCCGGGAGGGCGGGTTGGCCGAACCGCCCGGGAGGTACAACAGGTCCCAGAGTTCGCCGTCGGCGTGAAGATGCGTCGACAGAATTTCGCCGTCATCAGACCCGTTGCAGGGCCCGACCACCACCGCCCCCGCCCCGTCGCCGAAGACGACGCAGGTGGTCCGGTCCTGGTAGTCGATTCGGTTGGAGAGCACCTCGCCGCCGAGCACCAGGGCGCATTGGTGGGACCCGTCCTGGACGAACTTCTGGGCCACCTGCAGGCTGTAGACCCAGCCCGAACACCCGGCGCTGACGTCAAAGGCCACCGCCCGCGGCGCCCCCAGTTTCTTCTGAAGGATGCAGGCCGAGGCCGGAGAGATCATGTCCCCGGTCGAGGTGCCGACGACGATCAGTTCCACCGCCTCGGCCGGCAAGCCGGCCATGTCCAGGGCGGCCCGGGCCGCGGGCAGGGCCAGATCGGAGAAGGCCAGCCCATTGTCGATAAACCGTCGCTCCCGTATTCCGGTCCGGGTGGTGATCCATTCGTCCGAGGTGTAGACAATCGATTCAAAGAATTTATTGGGCACCACTCGGGGCGGGAAATAAGATCCAGTGCCCTTGATGCATGTCTTCAGCACAAACAAACTCCTCCGCCATGGCCGGACCCCGGCGCGGGCAGGTCCTACTTTCTGGGTCGGTATTAAATATCCGAAAAAGAGGCTATTGCCAAGCCTGATTTTCAATCGGCGCCGGACGGTCCGTCGAACCGCCGGATAAACAGGGCGGATTCAGATAACTCTCACCCCCCGGCCAGGGTCCAGGCCAACGGATTCGTCTCGACCAGGCCCTCGTCGGCCGCCGGCCCATCGGCCACGATCCGGCCGTCACGGAGCAGCACCGTTCGCGAGGCGGCCCGGGCGTACTCCCGGCTGTGGGTGACCATGATCACCGTCGTCCCCTGGTCCACCAGCGATCGGAGCAGGGCGATGGTCTGCCGGCCGTTTTTGACGTCCAGGTTGCCGGTGGGCTCGTCGGCCAGGACGATCGGCGTCCGGCCGACGATGGCCCGGGCCACGGCCGCCCGCTCCTGCTCGCCGCCCGAGACCTGATCCGGCCGGCGGTCGGCCTTGTCCGCCAGACCCACCCGGGCCAGGGCGTCGAGGGCCCGGACGCGCTGGTCCTGATCGCTCATCCTGGTCACGGCCAGGGGCAGCATCACGTTCTCCACCAGATTGAGATAGGGCAGCAGGTGAAAGCTCTGGAACACGAACCCGATGTATTTGCGGCGGAAATCGGCCCGCCGGTTGGGGCTGAGGGCGTAGACGTCCACGCCGTCCACCTCGTAGCGCCCCCTGGTGGGGGAATTCAGTCCGCCGAGGATGGTCAGCAGCGTGGACTTGCCCGAGCCGGACTCGCCCACCACGGCCACGAACTCGCCGGCCGCTATCTCCAGACTCACGCCGGACACGGCCTCGACCGCGCCCGGACCGTCACCGTACTGCCTGCTCAACTCATGAGCGCTGATCAAACTCACGTTACTACCTCCTATAGAGCGCGAAGGGCTTCACTGGGATCGAGCCGGGCCGCCATCAGGGCCGGATAGAGGCTCCCGCCCAGGCCCAGGAGCACGGCCAGACCCACCGCCAGACCGGCCAGGTCGGCGTTGGCCGCCAGGGCCGCCTCCCGGGCGCCGCTGAGCAGCGGGGCGACGAACCAGGCGGCGACCGTCCCGGCCGCATAGCCCAGGACCCCGGCGAGGAGCGACAACAGGCCGGCCTCGATCATCACGATCCGGGAGACGTGCCCCCGCCGGAACCCGACCGCTCGAAAGACGCCGATCTCGGCCGTCCGTTCCCGAACGCCGCCCATCATCGTCACCAGGACCAGCAGGCCGCAGACCAGGGCGACGACGATGGATATGCCGTAAGACAGCCGCCGGAAGTGACCCAGGGTCGCCATCCGGCCCTTGACCACCTGGGAGATGGCCATCACCCGGACGCCGGGCAGGACCTTTCTAATCTGCAGCACCATGTCGTCCACCGGACAGGCGTTGCACAGGGCGGCGACCTCGACCAGGGACACCAGGCCCGGCTTGCCCAGAATCTCCTGGGCCGCGCCCAGGCCGGCGAAGACGAGTTGGTCGTCCTGGGACCCGGTCGGCCCCAAGACGCCGGCCACCGTCAGGGTCCGGCCGTTGACCGCCAGCCGCCCGCCCGGGGCCAGAGAGAGCACCCGGGCCGCCTCGGCCCCGACGATTACGCCGTACCTGTCGGGGGCCTGGCCGTTCCACTTCCACCAGGGGCGAAGAATCCTCATCGCCCGCCAGTCCACCCCGGCCAGCAAAAACGGCCGGCCACCGTGCCGCCCCACCCCGAAGACCATCGGCCCCAGGGCGGCGATGTTGGCCGCGTTCTTGATCGTCTTCACCCGGGCCAGGTCCGCCTGGCGGATGTCGTCGGTCCGAAACGACAGACCGCCCACCACCAGACCGCCGTAGGCCAGGGACAGGTTCCGGGTCTGCGGCACGATCAGGATGTTGGCCCCGTACTTCTCGAGCTGACCTTGGACCTGGGCCGTCATGGCCCGGGTCAGGGACACCAGCGCCACAAAGGTGGCCACGCCGATGAACAGTCCGGCCAGGACAAAGGCCGCCTTGCCCTTGCGTCGCTTCAAGTTCGCCAGAGCGATCCGTCCCAGGGTCATGACCTGCCCCCGCGCCGGAAATCGAAGTATTGACGGCCGGCCTCGATGTCCTTGACCTTGATGATCAGCCGGCCGTTCTCGACCGTCCGCTTAAGCGGCGCCGGGTTGCAGCCGCCCCGGACCTCGTTGACCCTGACCGAGGCGAAACGCCGTCCGCAGTTGCGGCAGACCATGTAGTCGCCGTCCTGGTAGTAACCCTTGCCCGAACGCCAGCACACGTCGCAGGCGTCGAACGCGGCCCGGATTACGCCATCGGAACTCTGGAGGATGAAGTACCTAATCAGAATGCCGTCAGGGGTGTGATGCATGTAGTGACGGGCCTTGTGGTCGTCAAATGTCTTGGTCGCAAAACTGACGTGATCCGCCCCGGGGGCCGCGGACACGGGCTTGGCCGGCTCCGAACTGTCACACCCCCAAAGCGCCGCCACCAACAGGGTCATGGTCAGGATCATAAATACCAGGGAGGTTCTGGTCATCCGGGAAATTGTCGAGTTCGTCAGGACATCCTGCTTGAAAAACATCTCTCACCTCTTGTTCACGAGTCTGCGGATACGGCCCGAGGCCGGCCGGAAGAGGCCGCCCCATGGCCGTCAAGTTGAACTAACCAGGGACAAACCGGGGCCGTGCCAGGCGGTTCAGCCTCGGTCTTCAGGCGGAATTTCTAGTGGGATTTAACAGCGCCAGGTCTGATGGGCCACGTGTCGCGGCCCCCATCGGCTCACGGCCGGTCCGGGCCGGGCCAAGGCCGTCGAGAACGGCCTAAAAGGCGGGGTATCAAGGCCATTAGCGGCCGGCCAAGGGGAGGCGGAAATCAACGGCCGGGTGGCGTCCGGCAAGACGGCCACCCAGGGGCCGGACCTGGACCACGGCTGCAGGGCGCCCGGGGCGGGTCGCTCCGGACAACAGTGGCACTTACCCTTGAGGGCGAGGTCCGAGCCGCCGGGGGTCCGGCAACCACAGCCGCCGCCACACCACGACAGCGCCGCCTGGGCCGGGGCGGCCAAAAGCCCCGAGACCAGGACCAGGACCGTCATCAGGCGGATCAGGCGACGAACCAACACGTTGCGGCCTCCCATGACAGTAAAGTCTATCATGAAGATAGGACTTGGCAAGGGTCAACCAAAAAAATACCAGGGGCCAAAAAAGACCCCTGGTCATCTCACGATCTGGAGGTTACCCCAGGAGTGTGTGGGCCGGTTTTTACCAGCAGCCGCCGCCGCGCGGGCCGTAGCCCAGGTGCCGGCCGTATCCGCCGCGCCGGCCGCGGCCCCAGGCGTAACGACGGGCGTCGGGGTTCTTAAGCTGATACTGGGTCACGCGGTCGAACAACTTGGCGCGCAGGGCGTTGACCTCCCGGGTCAGGGCCTTGACCTTGGCCGCATTGGGCTTGGCCTGGGCCAATTCGTCGTACAGGGCCCGCTTCCGGGCCCACAACTTGGCCTGAAGATCATCGGTCGCCTTGTCGGCCGGGCCCAAGGCTCCGCCCGGGCCGCCGCACCAGCCGTAACCCGGACCGCCGCCACCCGGGCCGCGCCACTGGGCCAGGGCCGTGGTGGCCATCAGGGCCGTCATCAGCATTGCCATCCCCATCAGCGTCAGTTTCTTGGTCATTTACTGCCCCCTATGGAGTGAGGTTATGGATCTTGACCGAAGTCGTTGGTTCGTCCGCCCGATGCTCATGGCACTTTTCGTGCCACGGTCGGTAAATTTTGGTTGGCCTGGCAAATGATATTGATTTGATTGAGCTAGTTAGACTCAGGTCATCCGGGGCCGCGCGGACGCAATTCGAGAGGTGCGTAACGATTACTCATTTACCGTAATTCATATCGGCGAACCATGTAAAAACTGAACACCCGGACCCGGCGCCGGCCGGTCCAGGACCGGGCCTTCCTCTTCAGGTAATCACGGCCCCGTCTTGCCCTGGGTAATGGGCCGTGTTATGGTCAAAATTCGTTTATAATGAAGAATTCGGCGGCGGCCGTGGGGGAGGAATTGACGGCCCAAAACAGACAGGTCTGGGTCCAGATCAAGCCCTGGCGCAAGGACCTGGCCACCCGGGCCCTGGAACTGGGCGCGGACGCCTTGATCCTCGATCAGGGCGCCAGCGACCGGGCCAAGGAGTTGGGCCGGGTCCTGACCGTGGCCCCGGACGGCGACCTGGTCCCGGGTCGGGACGTGATCCTGGCCGACCTGCAAAGCGGCGACGACCAGGACACGGTCCAGGACGTTGACCCGGACAAGTGGCTGGTGCTGAGCACGGGTGACTGGTCAATGGTCCCCCTGGAAAACGTCCTGGCCCGCCGGGGCCGGGTCCTGGCCCGGGTCAAGACCGCCGAGGAGGCCCGGGCCGTTCTGGGCGCCCTGGAGGTCGGGGTGTCCGGCGTGGTCGTGGACGCCCATGAGACCGCGGACTGGAATCTGATTATCGAGCCGGTCAAAAAGACGGTCGAAACTCTCAACCTGGGCCAGGCCGAGGTGACGGAAATCCGACCGGTGGGCCTGGGCGACCGGGTGTGCGTGGACACCTGCAGTCTGCTGGCCGGGCCCCAGGGGCTGCTGGTGGGCAATTCGGCCGGGTTCACGTTCCTGGTCCATCCCGAAAACGTGGCCAACCCCTACGTCAACCCCCGGCCCTTCCGGGTAAACGCCGGCCCGGTCCACGCCTACGCCCGCCTGCCCGGCGGCCGGACGGCGTATCTGTCCGAGCTTCAGGCCGGGGACGAGGTATTGGCCGTGGCCGCCGACGGCCGGACCGAACCGGTGGTCGTCGGCCGGACCAAGATCGAGCGCCGGCCGCTGATCCTGGTCCGGGCCAGGGCCCAAGGAGTCGAGGGCGGGCTGCTCCTTCAAAATGCCGAGACGGTCCGGCTGACCACGCCCCAAGGCGACCCGGTCTCGGTCGTCGGTCTGGAAATCGGGACCCGGGTCCTGGTCCTGGTGGAGAGCGGCGGGCGCCACTTCGGCCACCCCATTGACGAGACCATCCATGAAAAGTGAGGCCCGAATCTGCGCCAGCGTCATCGAGCCGACCCCGGACGAGGCCCGCCGGGTCATGGCCGGGGCGGGCCCCTGGGCCGACCTGTTCGAGTGGCGGCTGGATTTTCTGTCCTCGACGAACGTCCCCCCAACGATCGACGACTTTCCACACCCGCTGATCCTGGCCTGCCGTCCCCAGTGGGATGGGGGCGGTTTCAGGGGAGACGAGGAGGCCCGGGCGGCCTTTTTAGGGAAGTTTCTGGCCCTGGCCCCTGATTACGTGGACGTCGAACTCGAGGCCGGGGAGGCCCTCTGGGACGCCATTAGAGGCCGGCCCGCAAACACCCGGTTGATCGTGTCCCTTCACCTGTGGGAGGCGACGCCCCCGGAAGCCTTCCTGATCGCCCGGTTCAAACAGTTGGCCCGGGCCGAGGCCGACGTCATCAAGCTGGTCACCCGGGCCCAGCGAGTCGAGGACAACCTCCGGGTCCTGTCGCTCATTCCCTGGGCCAAGGACCTTGGGCTGGAGTTGATCGCCTTTTGCCTGGGGCCGATGGGACGATGGAGCCGGGTGGCCGCGCCGCTGATGGGCGTTCCCTGGACCTACGCCCCGGCCCGGGCCGGCGCGGCCTCGGCCCCGGGGCAGATCGAGGGCCCCCTGCTGCGGCGAATGCTGGAGGCGTTGACGTGATCGACGCCCTGACCAAAACGTACGCCGTGCTGGGATGGCCCCTGGCCCACACCTTGAGCCCCACGGTCCACAACGCCGCCTTCGGCCACCTGGGCCTGAACATGGTCTACCTGGCCTTCCCCACGACCGACATCGCCGCCGCCCTGGTCGGCGCCCGGGCCCTGGGGCTGGCCGGGTTGTCCATCACCATCCCCCACAAGGAGGCGGCCCTGGCCCTGGTGGACGAGGTGGAGGATGAGGCCGCAAAACTGGGGGCGATCAACACCGTGATCAACCGGGACGGCCGGCTCTTCGGCGCCAATACCGATTTTCCGGCCATCCTGGCCGCCCTGAACGAAGTGACCGACGTCCCGGGCCGCCGAGCGCTGGTCATCGGCGCCGGGGGCGCGGCCAAGGCCGCGGCCTTTGGTCTGGCCCGGGCCGGGGCCGAGGTGATCATCACCGGTCGCTCGCCGGACCGGGCCGCGGCCATGGCCGGGAGTCTCGGCCTCCAGGCGACCTCCCTGGAGTCGGCCCTGGACCAGGGGCCGGAGATAGTCATCAACGCCACGCCCGTGGGCATGTGGCCCGGGAGCGACCAAACGCCGATCGAGGTCGAGGGGTTGCCCCGAAACACCGTGGTCCTGGACATGGTCTACAATCCCCGGAAGACCAGGCTCCTGGTCGAGGCCCAGCAGCGGGGCCAAAGAATCGTGTCCGGGCTGGAGGTCTTCTTGTCCCAGGCAAGGCTGCAGTTCGAGCTGTGGACCGATCAACCGGCCCCCATCGAGGTCATGCGCGCCGCGGCCCTGGCCGCCCTGGGAAGTGCGGAAACGACCGATGGTCGAGATTTGGCCCAGCGGTCCGGTACGGACCGACGTCACCGTGCCCGGGCTGGCAGTCATCGGGCTTAAGATGGATAATCCCGAATGCGTCGCCAAGTCCGGCCCCGACTTCCGGGCGCCGGGGGACGGGCTCGAGGAGTGAGGCGAGGTGGCCGGCAACACCTTTGGCAGAAATTTCGTGGTGACCACCTGGGGCGAGTCCCACGGTCCGGCCGTGGGGGTGGTGATTGACGGCTGTCCGGCCGGCCTGGAGATCTCGACCGAGATCATCCAGGCCGAACTGGATCGCCGCCGGCCGGGGACCAGCGCCCACGCCACCCCCCGCCGCGAGCCGGATCAGGGCCGCATCCTGTCCGGCGTGTATCAGGGCCGGACCCTGGGCACGCCGATCTGCATCGTGATTGACAACCGGGACGTCCGGAGTGGGGATTACGACGACCTGGCGGACAAATTCCGGCCCGGTCACGCCGACCTGACCTACCACCTCAAGTATGGCCTTCGCGATCACCGCGGCGGCGGCCGGGCCTCGGCCCGGGAGACGGCCGCCCGGGTGGCCGCCGGGGCGGTGGCCCAGGCCTGGCTCGACAAGTTCGGGGTCAACGTGCTGGCCTGCACTCGGGAGCTGGGGGGCGTCGAGGCCACCGAGACCGACTGGGGGGCGGTGGTCCAAAATGAACTTCTGTCTCCCGACCCGAGCGTGGTGGACAAAATGAAGGCCCGATTGGCCGAGGTCAAGCGGGTCGGCGACAGCGTGGGCGGCGTGGTCGAGGTCCTCGTCCGGGGCTGTCCGGCCGGCCTGGGCGAGCCGGTGTTCGACAAACTGGACGCGGCCCTGGCCCAGGCGATCATGTCCATCGGCGCCATTAAGAGCGTCGAGATCGGGGCCGGGTTCCGGGCCGCCCGACTGCTGGGCTCGGAGAACAACGATCCCCTGACCCCGGATGGTTTTTTGGGCAACAACGCCGGCGGCATCCTGGGCGGCATTTCGACCGGACAGAACATCGTCATCCGGGCCGCGGTCAAGCCCATTGCCTCCATCGCCGTTGAACAGCAAACCGTGGACCTGAACTTCCAGCCGACGACGATTAGCGTCACCGGACGGCATGACGTCTCGGCCCTGCCCCGCATCGTGCCCGTGTGTCAGGCCATGGTCCGCCTGGTTCTGGCCGACCATCTGCTCCGGCAGCGCCTGGCGCGGGTGGAATTCGATTGAGCCGCCCTTGTCCGCCCCGACGTCCGCGGGTAGAATTGATCAATAAGCCTTTTTCCGGACGATCGTCATGAAGCCCGGCAAGACCTTCAACAACCTGGCTGCGTCCAAACAGACGCGGATCATCAAGGCCGCCCTGGGCGAGTTCAGCCAGGCGGGCTACTCCGGGACCAAGATGGGGGCCATCGCCGAACGCGTCGGCATCGCCAAGGGCTCCATGTTCCAGTACTTCGGCAGCAAGAAGCGGCTCTTTCTATTCCTCTTCGAAAGAACGGTCGATCGGGTCAAGGATCAACTTCGGGGCGTCCGCGACCAAACCAGCGGCGACGACGTCTTCACCCGGATCGAAAAGACCCTCCTGGGCGGCGTGTCCTTTGTCGGACAGCACCCGAGGATCTACAGCCTGTACCTCAAGGTCATGTTCGACTCGGGCGCCCCGCTCCGCCAGGAGATGATCGGCCAACTGCGGGCCGACAGCCTGGGCTTTTTGCGGGAACTGCTCGAGACCGGCCGCGACCGGGGAGAACTCAGGCCCGATCTGGACCTGGATCTGGCGGCGTTTGTCCTGGACTCGGTCTTCGACCGCTTCCTGCAGGCCCTGGCCCTGGCCCATCTGGACGCCGGCGGGGGAATGTACCGGGCCGACGAGGCGACCATTCAGCGCCGGGTCAAGGGCCTGGTCGACATCCTGCGCCGGGGATTGGGGCCAAGCCCGTGACGGCGAACCATTGATGTCATTAGGAAGAGAACAACTGGTCGTCGTGGCCACGGTCGCCGAAGCCGGGCCGGTCGTCGAGACCATGGCCCAGGCGCGGCGGGAAGAGGTCGGTCGCCGGAAGATTTTCACGGGGACCATCGCCGAGGAGCCGGTCCGGGTCCTGGTCACCGGCCCGGGCCAGGTCAACACCGCCCAGGCCTTGACCGCCGTCTTCGAGAAGCGCCGGCCGGGCCTGGTCATCCAGACCGGTTGCGCCGGCTATTTCGACTCGTCCGGCCTGGGTATCGGCGACCTGGCCCTGGCCACCGAGGAGATCGACGCCCACCTGGGTCTCGAAACCGCCACGCCCGGCGACCCGCCGGCCCGGCTGCCCTGGCCGGTCCTACGCACGGGGCAGGGCGACCACTATCGTCTCTATCCGCTCGATGTCGAGCTGGTCAGCGCCGGCCTCGAACTCCTGCGGCCCATGTTCGAACCCGAGGGCGTCCAAGTCGCGGCCGGCCCCTTCTTGAGCGTGGCCACGATCACGACCACCGACCGGACCGCCGCGGTCCACGAGAAGCGGTGGGGGGCGGTCATGGAGAACATGGAGGGCGCCGCCGCGGCCCACGTCTGCGCCCTGTACGACCTGCCCTTTCTGGAGATCAGGAGCGCCAGCAACCGGGTCGGACGCCGAAACAAAGAAGAATGGGACCTTCTCCTGGCCGCGGCCCGCGCCGCGGAGGCGGTGGTTTATCTGATCGCCAATGGACTCCTTGGCGCGTGATTCTTACCGAGGAAGAGGCCCTACGATGAGCCGGGTTCTATCATTAGCCTACTCCCCCTGCCCCAACGACACCTTCCTGTTCCAGGCCCTGGCCCATGGCCTGGTCCGGGCGCCGGGCGTCGAGTTTAAGATCGAGCTTCACGACGTCGAGGCCCTCAATCAGGCCGCCCTGACCGGGAACCATGACGTGACCAAGCTGTCCTTCGCCGCCATGAGCCGGGTCTCGAAGGACTACGCCCTGCTCCGGGCCGGCGCCGC
>JAHJDS010000049.1 GCA_018812395.1 Pseudomonadota bacterium | reverse complement strand
GACCCTGGGGCGGACGCTGATGGGCAACCCGGACTTGATCCTGCTCGACGAGCCGGTCGAGGGCCTGGCCCCGCTGGTGGTCAAGGAATTCGCCCGCCGCATCAGGTCCCTCAAGGAATTCGGCCAGACCATCCTCTTTTCCGAGCAGAACGTATCCTTCGCCATCAGTGTCGCCGAGCGGGCCTACGTCATCGACCGGGGCCGCATCCGCTACCACGGCACCATGGACGAACTGAGCCGGAACGAGGAAGTCAAGCAGAAGTACCTCATGATCTAAGCCGAACATTCGTCGTCGGCGCCGGTTTTGTTAGGCGCCCCGACGGTCGGCCTTGGTAAAGATGTCTTCCCCTCCGATGCCTTGTTTCCCACAGGAGTCCTCAGATGACCAAAACCAGGTTTGACAACCCCGACGTTGTCATTCCCGACGTCATCCGCAGCCACGGCAAGTGGCGCCAAAATAAGCCGGCCGTCATCTGCCAGGGCCGCCGGCTCACCTGGGGACGGCTCGACGAACGGATGAACCGGGTGGCGGGCGGCCTGATCGCCCGGGGCCTCCAAACGGGGGACAAGGTCAGCCTGCTGTCGTCCAACCGGATCGAGTACCTCGAAATCCTGTTCGGCATCATACGGGCCGGCGGCGTGGCCGTGCCGTTGTCGGCCCTGGTGGCCGGTCGGGATCTGGCCCGGATGGTCATCGACTCGGACTCGAGGTTTCTGTTCGTCGGCGACGGCCAGCGGGAGCTGATCGAGCCCTTTGGGGACGACTTCGAGAACGTCCCTCCCCGGAACAGATTCGTGGTCGGCGGGCCCGCCGCCGGCTGGGTCGATTACGAGTCGTGGCGGGAGGAGCAGTCGGCCGAGCCGGTGTTCGTTGCCCTGACCTACGAGGACCCGATCAACATCATGTACACCTCGGGGACCACCGGGGTGCCCAAGGGGATCCTGCACACCCACCACAATCGGACCCATTTCGCCCTGGCCTTCGCCGTGGACTATCGCATCGACTCCAGCGCCACGACCATCGTCACCACGGCCCTGTACGCCAACGGCACCTGGCTGACCATGCTCCCGACCGTCTTCGCCGGCGGCACCGTGGTGGTCATGACCAAGTTCGAGGCCCCCGACTTCCTGAAACAGGTCCAGCAGTACCGGTGCACCCACACCTTCATGGTCCCCACCCAGTTCGTGGTCCTGTTCGAGGATCCGAACTGGAACAAATACGATCTGTCGTCAATGCGGGTCTGGAACTCGGCCGGCTCCCCGCTGCGGGTCGAGACCAAGAAACAGATCGTCAACGAATTGCCCGGCGAGCTGATCGAGCTGTGGGGTCTGACCGAAGGCGTGGCCACGACCCTCAAGCCCGAGGACGTCCTGGGCAAGGTCGAGTCGGTCGGCCAACCCCTGGTCGGCTGGGACGTGGGCATCATCGGGCCTGACGACCGATTGCTCGGACCCGGCGAGGTCGGCGAGATCATCGCCCACTCGGCCTTTCTGATGCCCGAGTATTACAAGCTGCCCGAAAAGACGGCCGAGGAAATCTGGCTGGACGAGCGCGGCAAGACCTATCTACGCACCGGCGACATGGGCCGGCTGGACGGGGACGGTTTTCTGTACGTCCTGGACCGGAAGAAGGATATGATCCTCTCCGGCGGGATCAACATCTTCGCCGTTGACATCGAGTCGGTCCTGGTCGAGCACCCGGACGTGGACGACGTGGCGGTCATCGGCGTTCCGGATCTCAAGTGGGGCGAGACGCCGGTGGCCGTGGTCCGGCGCCGGGCCGGCGCCGACGTCACTGAGGACGAGATCAAGGCTTGGCTCAATCCCCAACTGGCCAAGTACCAGCGGGTCTCGGCGGTCAGGCTCCATGAAGGCGACTTCCCCCGCAACGCCCTGGGCAAGGTCCTCAAGCGCGAGTTGAGGGACATGTCCCCGCCCGATTGATCCTTCGGGCGTGCGCACGGTTGACGAAACCCGGGTCGCAGGATAGGATATTTTATAGGGGGAATGTGCGCCGGATCACTCTGCCTGTCTTCGTTGGGGGCCAAAGCGGGAGCACGACGGGCGCGGGGGCGATCGACCGCCGCGCCGACCGCCGGCTGGGACTCCACGGGCCTCCATCTCTGCCACCCTTGCATTCTCCGGCACGGGACCCCGGGTCGCCTTCCCCCGGGGAGGGACGATGGACCAGGTCCGCGTCTTGGTGGTGGACGACCACGCCGTTTTCCGGGAGTCGCTCAAGGTCCTGTTGGAGACCAGGGGCGATCTGCGCGTGGTCGGACTGGCCGGCGACGGCCGGGAGGCGGTGGAGATGGCCTCGGCCGTCCGGCCGGACGTGGTGCTGATGGACCTGGTCATGCCCGAGATG
>JAHJDS010000500.1 GCA_018812395.1 Pseudomonadota bacterium | reverse complement strand
GGGATAGGAGTGCTCGATATTCTCCGAGCCCAACAGGGCGCCGACCTCCCTGAGCTTGGCGATGACCGCCTCGTTGGCCTCGAACACCTGCCGGCCGGCGAAGAACTCGACCTCGTCGGTGAACCGGCCCCGGTCGTCCACCGGCGAGTAGACCTCGAGGCCGTACTCGAGACCGGTCTCGTAGTCCTCGCGGCCGTGGCCGGGCGCGGTGTGGACCAGGCCGGTGCCGGCGTCGAGGGTGACGTAGTCGGCCAGGACGAAGACCGAGTCCCGGTCGTAGAGCGGGTGGCGGGCCTTTTTGCCCTCGATCCGGTCGGCCCTGAAGGTGGCCAGGACCGGGGCGTCCTTGACCCCGAATTTTTCCAGACAGTAATGCCTCAGCCCTTCGGCCAGGATGTAGACCTCGTCGCCCACCGCCACGGCCACGTAGTCCAGCTTGGGGTGGAGGGCGATGGCCAGGTTGGCCGGAATGGTCCAGGGCGTGGTCGTCCAGATGATGGCCGCCACCTTTTTCCCGGCCAACTCGGGGATGACGTCGCCCAGGTCGTCGGGCACCAGAAACTTCACAAAGATCGACGGCGACTCGTGATCGGCGTATTCGACCTCGGCCTCGGCCAGGGCCGTCCGGCACGAGGCGCACCAGTAGATCGGTTTTTTCGAGCGGATCACCGAGCCGTTGAGGAAAAATTTACCGAACTCGTTGGCGATCTGGGCCTCGTAGGCGTAGTTCATGGTCAGGTAGGGGTCTTCCCACCGGCCCGGCACGCCCAGGCGCTTGAATTCGGCCCGCTGGACGTCGATGAATTTTTCGGCGAAGGCGCGGCAGGCCCGGCGGATCTCGGCCTGGGACATGGACCGTTTCTTGTCGCCGAGTTGCTTGTCCACCTCGTGCTCGATGGGCAGGCCGTGGCAGTCCCAGCCGGGGACGTAAGCCGCGTCAAGGCCGGTCATCTGCCGGCTCTTGATCACGATGTCCTTGAGGATCTTGTTCAGGGCGGTGCCCATGTGGATGTGGCCGTTGGCGTAGGGCGGTCCGTCGTGGAGAATAAATTTTTGACGCCCGGCCGCCTGGCGGCGCATCAGGTCATAGAGGCCCATCTTTTCCCAGCGATCGAGCATCTCCGGCTCGCGCTGGGCCAGATTGGCCTTCATCGGAAAATCGGTGCGGGGCAGGTTGAGGGTGTCCTTGTAATTCATGATCATTCACCTGGAAAGATGTGGCCGTCGTAGTTCAGGTCCTGTGGTCGCCGAATAACCTCGCAATAAGCTTCGAAAATTCGGACCTTACCATAGCCGTCTCGGTTGTCAAGCACCGGCCCGTGGGTACCCCCGGGCCGGCGCCGCGCTCCTTTTTGTCAGCCGCCGGCGGACTGTGATAGGGTTGGGGCCGAACCCAACCCGGTGGGAGACGACATGGGCGAACTGATCGACTTCATGGCCCGGGTGGAGCAAGTCCGCACCGCCAAGGGCGCCGAGGACCTCCTGGCCAAGGCCGGTCAGACGCTGTCTTTCCTGTTCGCCCTGCTGACCCGGGTCCGCCAGACCTTTGACGGCATCAGCGCCGAGACCGTCTCGACCGGCGACTACCGGGTCGCCGTGACCCGCCTGTCGGCCATCAAGGCCGAACTGAGCGACCTCGAGCGGGCGACCTCGATCTTTCTGGACGAGGTGATCGTCCTGTTGATCGAACACTTCAAGCGCCTGGCCGAAAAGATCGACCCGGCTGAATAACCCGCCACTGTCCGGTCAACGCCTCTTCCCGGCGGCTCCAGACTTCCTCAACGAAAAAAGGCGGCCGCCTGGCTAGAGCGGCCGCCCGAGTGGTTGTCGGTCCCTGGTCGTCGGCTAGGCAGCACCCTCCGGCTCGCGCGCCGCGTCGAGGGTAATGCAGCAGATGATGGCCGGTCCTCCTGCGGGCACCTCGGGCGGCCGACGTATGCCGATCAGGCTTTTGGTCCGGCCGAGGTCGTTCATCCTGCCACCCGGTTGAAAGGTCCGAGAATCATCTAACTTCAAAGTTTACAATCATCGTGGACCGACTGTCAACGAGAGAAGTGTTCGAAACAGACCACCGGCGGTCGCCCGGGGCCGGGAGCGAGCCCCTTTTTTACCCCCCACCAGGGCCGCACCTTGTGTTATATACAAAAAAGGCGAGAGTGGCGGAACTGGTAGACGCACTGGGTTTAGGGTCCAGCGCCTCTGGCGTGGGGGTTCGAGTCCCCCCTCTCGCACCACAAAGCCTGTACCATGCTCAACCACCCCTACCTTCCAGCGAGCCGCTACGCTCGCCTAACCCCCGGCGTCCCCCTGTTAAAACAATCTTCAGGACGCCTGACCAATAAACCGGGCCTGAGCCATGCCTGACCCACCCTACCTCTCGCTCAAACAATACGCCCGCCGGACCTTCGGCGTTCCCCTGTTAAAAATTCCTCTGGACGCGGGGCTCGGCTGCCCCAACCGGGACGGGACCATCTCCCGGGGCGGGTGCGTCTATTGCGACGCCCGGGGCTCGGGCACCGGGGCCCGGTCTTCGGTCCCGGAGCAGCTCGACCAGGGGCTGGCCAGGATTCGGGCCCGGCGGGCCGACCCCGACGAAGAACCGCAGGTGGTGGCCTATTTCCAGGCCTTCACCAACACCCACGCCCCGATCGAGCGCCTGGCCGAGATTTACGAGCCGACCTTTGACCACGACGAGGTAACGGCCGTGGCCATCGGCACCCGGCCGGACTGCGTCGGGGCCGAGGTGATGGACCTGCTGGCCGAGTTGAACCAGCGCAAGCCCATCTGGCTGGAGCTGGGCCTGCAAACGGCCTCGAACGAGACGCTCGATAGGATCAATCGGGGGCACACTAGCGAAAAATTCGCTGACGCGGCGAGGCGGGCCGCGTCCCAAGGGCTGTTGGTCTGCGCCCACGTCATCGTCGGCCTGCCGGGCGAAGATCTTCGGGCGGTGGAGGATACGGCCCGGTTCGTGGCCGATTTGCCGGTGGACATGGTGAAGGTTCATACCTTGTACGTCGCCCATGTCCCGGCCCCCTGTAAGCTGAGACATTGGCCCTGTTGAGGGCTTGAGTGATAGGCTGCCCGGCAGGAGGCAGTCAGATGGCCAGAAGGAAGTTTAGCGCGGATCAGAAAACGGCGATCGTCCTCAGCGGCTTGAGGGGCGAGGTGAGCGTGGCCGAGCTTTGCCGAGAGCATGGCATCAGTCAAGCCCTGTACTACCGGTGGCGAGACCAGTTTTTAAAGGGAGGCCAACAAGCCTTCAACGGCGGTGCGGTCAAGACCGAGGTCAAAGCGCTCAAGAGTCGGATTTCGGAACTTGAGCGTCAGCTGGGCAAGAAAGCCTACGAGCTGGAGATATTGGGAAAGGCCTTGGGGCGGTAGCCTCGCGGGAGCGACTCGACCGGGGCCGCTCTCTGGTAGGTCAAGGCTATCGCCCCACCACGGTGTCCCAGGTTCTGGAGGTGGGTCGGGCGTCGCTGTATCGCCAGGCCAAAAAGCGCGAGCGCTGGCCGGTCAAGGAAGACCGTCATCTTGAAAACCGGCTTCGGCACTGGCGAGAGC
>JAHJDS010000499.1 GCA_018812395.1 Pseudomonadota bacterium | reverse complement strand
GCCGCCACCCGGGCCCTGCTCACCCGGGACGACGTGATCATCGTCGCCTCGGTGTCGTGCATCTACGGCCTGGGTTCGCCCGAGGCCTACTGGGGGCTCTTGCTCTACGTCGAGCCGGGGATGGAGGTCTCCCGGGAGGCGGTGCTTAAAAAGCTGATCGAGATCCAGTACGAGCGCCACGACCTGGACTTTCACCGGGGCGCCTTCCGCGTCCGGGGCGATGTGGTCGAGGTCTTCCCGGCCTACGAGGAGGACCGGGCGATCCGGCTGACCTTTTTCGGCGACGAGGTCGACGGCGTTTACGAGGTCGACCCGCTCCGGGGCAAGGTCTTGCGCAAACTCTCCCGGGTGACCGTCTTCCCGGCCAGCCACTACGTGTCCACCCGGGAGGATCAAAAGGGCATGATCGCCGAAATTCTGGGGGAGATGGTCGAGCGGCGCGACCGGTTCCTGGCGGATAAAAAATTCATCGAGGCCCAGCGCATCGAGGAGCGAACCCGGTTCGACATGGAGATGCTCCAGGAGCTGGGCTACTGCACCGGCATCGAGAACTACTCGCGCTACCTCACCGGCCGGGCGCCGGGCCAGCCGCCGCCGTGCCTCCTGGATTACTTCCCGAAAAGGTGGCTGCTGTTCATCGACGAGTCCCACATCGCCGTGCCCCAGGTGCGGGGGATGTTCAACGGCGACCGGTCCCGCAAGCAGACCCTCGTGAATTACGGCTTCCGCCTGCCGTCGGCCCTGGACAACCGGCCGCTCAACTTCGACGAGTTTCGGGGGATGATCGACCGGGTGGTCTACGTCTCGGCCACCCCGGCCGATTACGAACTCGAGGTCTCGGGCGGAGTGGCCGTCGAGCAGGTCATCCGGCCGACGGGCCTGATGGACCCCGAGATGGAGGTCCGGCCGGCCTCGAGCCAGGTGGACGATCTGCTCGAGGAGATCCGGGACCGGGTGGCCGGGGACGAGCGGGTCCTGGTGACGACCCTGACTAAGCGCCTGGCCGAGGACCTGACCGAATATTACCTGGGCGTCGGGCTCAAGGTCCGTTACCTCCACTCGGACATCCAGACCATCGAGCGGATGGAGATCATCCGGGATCTGCGGCAGGGCGTCTTCGACGTGCTGATCGGCATCAATCTGCTGCGGGAAGGCCTGGACCTCCCCGAGGTCAGCCTGGTGGCCATCCTGGACGCGGACAAGGAGGGCTTCCTGCGTTCGACCCGGTCCCTGATCCAGACCACCGGCCGGGCGGCCCGCAACGTCGCGGGCAAGGTCATCCTCTACGCCGACCGCCTGACCGGGTCCATGAAGCAGGCCCTGGACGAGACCAACCGGCGGCGGAGCCTGCAGCGGGAATACAACCGACAACACGGCATCACCCCGGCCTCCATCGTCAAGAACATCGACGACATCCTGGCCTCGATCCACGAGGCCGACTACCTGACCCTGCCCCAGGTGTCCGAGCCCGGCGAGGAGTACGCCGGGGACCCGGCCGCCCTGATCGAGAGCCTGACCGCGGAGATGAAACGGGCCGCCGACGACCTCGAGTTCGAGCGGGCGGCCGAACTCAGGGATCGCATCCGGGACCTGAGGCAACGACAACTGGCCCTGGCCTGAACCATGACTTCCGAGTTGGAGACCACGGCCCAGCAACTGCCCCGCCAGAGCGGCGTGTACCTCTTTCTGGGGCGCGGCCAGCGCGTGCTCTACGTGGGCAAGGCCAAGGACCTGCGGTCCCGGGTGGGGTCCTACCTGGCCCCCCGGGCCGACCACACCCCTAAAACCAGCGCCATGCTCGAGCGGGCCGTGGCCCTGGACTTCATCGTCACGGCCACGGAGAAGGAGGCCCTGATCCTCGAGGCCGAACTGATCCGCCGGCATCGGCCGCGCTACAACATCGATCTTCGGGACGACAAGCGCTACCCGTCCCTCCGGCTGGCCGTGGGCGAGCCGTATCCCAACCTGACCATCGTCCGGCGGCGGAAAAAGGACGGGGCCAAGTACTTCGGCCCCTTCGCCTCGGCCGGGGCGGTGCGCCAGACCCTGAACCTGGTACACCAGGTCTTCCCGCTCCGGCAGTGCCGGACACGTCGGATTCCCCAGCGGGACCGGCCCTGTCTCAACTTTCAGATGAGGCGCTGCCTGTCCCCCTGCCAGGGGCTGATCGGCGAGGCCGAGTACGCCGAGCTGGTCCGGCAGGTGGAGATGTTTCTGACCGGACGCAGCCGGGAACTGGAAGAGAGACTCGAGGCCGAGATGAAACGGGCCGCCGCCGAAGAACGCTTCGAGGACGCGGCCCAGTATCGGGACCGCCTGGCCGACGTCCGGACCACCCTCGAGAAACAGCGCATCGTCGGCGGGTTCGTCAACCGGGACGTGGTCGGCCTGTTCGAGACCGGGGTCGGCGCGTCGGTCTGCCTGCTGCTGATCCGCAACGGCGTCCTGCGGGGCAGCCGGACCTTCTGGTTTTCAGGGCCCGAACTGACGCCCGGGGCGCTGTTGTCCCAGTTCCTGCGGCAGTATTACCCCGGGCCGGGGGACCTGCCGGCCGAGATCCTGTTGTCCCACGCCGTGGACGACGCCCGGCTCATCGCCGAGTGGCTCGGTGACCTGGCCGGCCGCCGGGTCCGACTGGTCAGGCCCCAGCGGGGCGACAAGAAGCGCCTGGTGGAGATGGCCGTTAGCAATGCCGCCTCCCACCGGCCGGCCGAGGGTGATCGAGAGGCGGTCCTCGAGGATCTGCAGCGCAAGCTCGGCCTGCCGAGATTTCCGGAGCGGATCGAAGCGGTGGACATCTCGAACTTGGGCGGGGCGCTGAGCGTGGGCTCGGTGGTCGTGTTCGTCGGCGGCCGGCCGCTCAAACAGGCCTACCGCCGCCTTCGGCTGCGGTTGGAGGGCGGACCGGATGATTACGCCTCGATGTACGAGGTTTTAAGCCGCCGACTGCCCCGGGAACCCCGGCCGGACCTGCTGCTCCTCGACGGCGGTAAGGGGCAGCTGGGCGTGGCCCGCCGCGTATTGCGGGAATTGGCCCTGGAGGGCGAGGTGGCGGCGGCCGCCCTGGCCAAGGACCGCCAAGGAGGCGCGGACCGGGTGTTCGTCCCCGGCCGCAAGGACCCGCTCAACCTCAAGCCGGACGACCGGTCCCTCCGCCTCCTGATGGCCGTCCGGGACGAGGCCCACCGGTTCGCCGTGGCCTACCATCGGCTGCTCAGGCGCAAGGCGGCCACCCGCTCGATCCTGGACGAGGCGCCGGGCCTGGGGCCCAAGCGGCGGGCGGCCCTGCTCCGGCATTTCGGGTCCCTGACCCGGATCAAGGCGGCCCGGGTCGAGGAACTCTCGGCCGTGGCCGGCATGACCCGGGCCGCGGCGACGAGCCTGGCCTCCTTTCTGGCCGCCCTGGACGACCATCTTGACAATTAGGCGGACCTGACTCTAAACTGACCTTCGGCGTAACTGAGGCGGAGGGGCCATGTTCGGCCTGGGAACAACCGAGATCGTCATAATTCTGCTGATCGCCCTGGTGGTCGTCGGGCCGTCCGAGATCCCCAAGGTCGCCCGGGCCCTGGGCCGGGGGATGGCCCAACTCCGTCGGGCCACCGACGAACTCAAGGAGACCGTCGAGGAGGACAAGGACCTCAAAATGATCAAGGACTCCTTTCAGGAGGCCGCGGACACGGTCAGGGGGACCATCAAATACGACGAGATGTTCGACAAGGTCTTCCCCGAAGACGAGGATGAAGCCAAGGCCGACGACGCGGACGAGGACTATCAGATCGAGGACGACGAAGACACCGAATTGAACTACGACGACGTTTTTCCCGATGACGACGAACCGTCAGAACAGGTCGAGGGCGACAAAACCCCATCCGCCGGTGAGGGATCGGCCGCGCCCCAGGCCGGGCCCGACCCCCGGAAGAAGGGCTCGTGAGCGAGGCCGAGGACAAAAAGGGCGCCGAACAGGATCGGGCCCCGTTTCTGACCCACCTCAACGAGCTGCGGCGGCGGATAATGCGGAGCATGCTGGCCGTCCTGGTCGGCTTTCTCGTCTGCTGGGTCTTCAAGGAGTATCTCTTTCAGGTCCTGGCCGCGCCGGTCCTCAAGGTCCTCAAGCATAAAAACGTCGAACTCATGAAATCCACCGAGGCCCTGGGGCCGTTTCTCCAGGGACTGGTCCACTCCGGGATCGCCCCCAAGCTCCAGGTCCTGCATCCGGCCGAGGCCTTTTTCGCCTTTCTGAAGGTGGCCCTGCTGGGCGGGGTCATGTTCGCCGTGCCGGTCATCTTCTACCAGCTGTGGCGCTTCGTGGCCCCGGGCCTCTACCAGAAAGAGCGGCGGATGGTCATTCCGTTCATGGGGGCCGGGACGATCTGTTTCGTGTCCGGGGTGCTGTTCTGTTACCTCCTGGTCCTGCCCTTTGGCCTGAGTTTTCTGGCCGATTTCGGCAGCCAGTTCATGGACTACAAGCCGGCCGTGGCGCCGTATCTGTCGTTCGTGGTCCGGCTGACGTTCGCCTTCGGCCTGGTCTTCGAGCTGCCGGTCATCCTGTTTTTCTTTGGAAAAATCGGGCTGGTCACCTCGAAGCAGCTGTCCCGCTTTCGCAAGTACGCCATCTTGTTGGCCTTTGTCCTGGCGGCCATTCTGACCCCGCCCGACGTGTTCACTCAGCTGCTCATGGCCGGCCCGATACTCCTGCTCTACGAGGTCAGCATCATTCTGGTCCGGATAGCCGAAAAGAAGAAGAAGGCCGCCCAGGCCGAGGCGGAATTTCAATAACCGGGCCGTCTGAAGGTCCAGCCCAGGGTGAAGACGTCGTGTCTTTGGCCGGGCGGGTGAATTTCACCAAAAAGGCCGTGCCCCCGGGCACGGCCTTTTTGGTTGAAAAACGTCGGGCGGCTTGTCACTTGAGGGGCGCCAGCTCCCGGTTCTTGATGGTCAGCAGGGGCAGGCGCTTTAGGGCCTCGCCCCGGGCGTCGAAGCTGGTCGAGCCGGTGATGCCCGAGAAATTCCTCAGCTTGGTCAGCCGCTCGATGATCTCCTGACGCGACTTCGGCGCCGGGGCCCGGGTCAGGACCTGGCGGACGATCTTGGCCGTGTCGTAGCCGTAGGCCTCGAGCACGCCCGGGGGGCGACCGAAAGACCGCTCGTAGCGCTCGACAAAGGCCTTGACCGACGGGTCATCGCTCTTGGGATTGAAGCCGCCGACGATGATCGTGTCCTCCAGGCTGCGGCCGGCCCGGGTCGAGACGTCCCGGGTGGCCAGCAGATTGGTCCCCAACAGGCGTACCTTATCGACGCCGTAATAGGTCAATTGGGGGGCGATGAGGGCCACCCGGCCCAGGATGTCCGGGATGAACAGGGCCTGGAAATCCCCCCCTCCCCCGGCCTTGAGCCGGCGGATGACGTCGCCGAAGTCCGAGGCATTGACCGAGTACTTCTCGGCGGCCCGGACCTGGCCCTGGCGCCGTTTGACCTCCTCCCAGAAGACCTGCATCATGTTGCGGCCGTAAGCGTTGTCGGGATAGAGGATGGCGAAACGGGTCAGGCGCAGCCGACCCATGGTGTAGTCCAGCAGGGCCCGGACCACCAACTGATTGGACAGGAAGTGCCGGAAGACGTTCCGGCCGACCTCGGTGACCTGGGGGTGCTGGGACAAGACGATGATCGGCACGCCGAACTGCTGGGCCTTCTTGGCCGCGGCCAGGGCGCAGGATGAGAGCATGGGGCCGATGATCACCGACACCTGATGTTTCTTGACCAGGTCCTCGACCATATTGGCCGCCGTGGCCGGATCGCCCTTGGAGTCGCGGATGACCAGGTTGAGGCCGCTCGATCCGACGCCGCCCCCGAGCACGCCCAGGGCCATGGTGATGGCCTTGAGCACCCGCTGGCCGAAAGGCCCGGGCCGGCCGGACAGGGGCAGGATGCAGCCCACGGTCTGGACCTTGACCTGGGCCATGGTCTTGGCCTGGACCAGCAACTCCCGGGCCTCGGCGGCCAGTTGATGGCCCGGATTCTTGGTGAGCCAGGCCTCGACGATCTGCACCGCCCGGGGGGCGTCATTCTCCCGGATCAGGGCCCGGGCCAGGCCCAGGGTCAGGTAGGCCCGAATGAAACCCGGGGGCGTGGTGTGCAGGATGGATTCGATCTGCTTGGACGGGGCCGCGGCCGCCGCCGATTTGAGGCCCTCCAGGGCCGCGGCCTGCGGCTGTCCGCTTTCGTGGCGGATGATCCACAGGTAATTGGCCACCGCCGCGCCCCAGGCGCCCGTCTTCTCGGCGCATTTGGCCAGCAGGAACCGGAACTGGACGATCAGCACCCTCTCCCGGAGCCGGGGCAGACCGGCGGCCAGGATTTGCTGGGCCTGCTGGTACTTGCCGGCCTTGAACCAGGCCCGGGCCAACTGGTAATCGGCGTGGGCCCGCCACCGGCTGTCCGGGTAAAGCCTTACCAGGCGGGTCAGGATCCGGGTCGCCTCGTCGAAACGGCCCTGACGGATGAGGGCCTCGCCGGCCCGGAGGAGCGCCAGGGGGGCATGGGATCGGCCCGGCCGATCGTGCTGGTATTTGAGGTAGTATCTGACCGCCCGGTTCAGTTCGCCCCGTCGAAGCAGCAGCTCGGCGAAGTGGAAGTGGTCTTCCGAGGCGGCGCGGCGCATGGACGGCGGGCGGTCGTAGGAGACGTCAACCCTGGCGCAGGCGGCCGGAACGACCGCGGCCAACACCAAGATCCAAAACCAGTGCCGTCTCCGAGACCACCCGGTGTCGACCGCCGCCTTGCCTTTTCGTCTCAAAATTTGGTCCTCCCCCGGTCCGCCGCGTTATCCTCCGAAATATTATAAATGAAAAAGGCGCGCCGAACCCACTTTTTATCAGGCCCCGGCGCGCCGAAGAAGATTACTTGTTTCGATCGTCCTTGACTTCCTCGAAGTCGGCGTCGACCACGTCGTCGTCAGGCTTGGCCTTGGCTTGGTCGCCCTGGGGTCCGCCCCCGCCGGCCGCCTGCTGCTGCGAGGCCGTCTGCTGGTAGACCTGCTCGGCCAGCTTGTGGGAGGCCTGGTTGAGGGCCTCGTTGGCCCGCTTGATGGCCTCGGCGTCTTCGCCTTCCATGGCCTTTTTCAGCTCGCTGATGCCGCTTTCCACGTTGGCCCGAGTCTGGGGATCCACCTTGTCGCCCAGTTCGTTCATCGTCTTCTCGAGAGAGTAAATCTGGGCGTCGGCCTGGTTGCGGGCGTCGATCAACTCGCGCTTCTTCTTGTCATCCTCGGCGTGCATCTCGCCGTCCTTGATGGCCGCCTGGATCTCCGCCTCGGTCATCCCGGAACTGGCCGTGATCTGGATGGACTGCTCCTTGCCCGTGCCCAGGTCCTTGGCGCTGACGTGGACGATGCCGTTGGCGTCGATGTCAAAGGCGACCTCGATCTGGGGCAGGCCCCGGGGGGCGGGCGGGATGCCGACCAACTCGAACCGGCCCAGGGTCTTGTTGTTGGCGGCCATCTCCCGTTCGCCCTGCAGGACGTGGATGCTGACCGCCGGCTGGTTGTCGGCTGCGGTGGAGAAGACCTGGCTCTTCTTGGTGGGGATGGTGGTGTTCTTGTCGATCAGGCGGGTCATCACCCCGCCCAGGGTCTCGATCCCCAGGGACAGCGGGGTGACGTCGAGCAACAACACGTCCTTGACGTCGCCGCCCAGGACCCCGCCCTGGATGGCGGCGCCGATGGCCACCACCTCGTCGGGGTTGACGCCCTTGTGGGGATCCTTGTGGAAGAGGCTCTTGACTTTTTCCTGAATCTTGGGCATCCGGGTCATGCCGCCCACCAAAATGACCTCGTTGATCTCGGCCGGGGCGAGGCCGGCGTCCTTGAGGGCGGTCTGACAGGGCCCCTCGACCTTGTCCACCAGGTCGGCCACCAGGGCCTCGAGCTTGGCCCGGGTCAGTTTCAGGTTCAGGTGCTTGGGTCCCGAGGCGTCGGCGGTGATGAAGGGCAGGTTGAGGTCGGTCTCCATCGAGGTGGACAGTTCCATCTTGGCCTTTTCGGCGGCCTCCTTGAGTCGCTGGAGGGCCATCTTGTCGCCGCGCAGATCGATACCCTGTTCCTTGCGGAACTGGTCGGCCAGCCAGTCGATGACCCGCTGGTCGAAGTCCTCGCCGCCCAGATGGGTGTCGCCGTTGGTGGACTTGACCTCGAACACGCCGTCGCCGATCTCCAGGATCGAGATGTCG
>JAHJDS010000596.1 GCA_018812395.1 Pseudomonadota bacterium | reverse complement strand
GTTGTTCCGCTTCCCATAAAGGGGTCGAGTATGGTTTTACAGGATGTTGTTTCAATCGCTCGAATAGCCAGCGACAACGGGAAGGGGGCAGGATGCGCCGTATTGGCCTCCTGTGGTATATACCAAACATCGCCAGCGCCGCTTGCCGACTTGTCGCGTAGACGAAAATTAGGCTTTGCCAGCACCATGATCCATTCATGCGTTGGCAAATAAAACGCAGGGGAAAAGTTCACCCCGCCAGCCCTGGCCCATATCACAATCTGGCGCAACGGGAGGCCGGGATTATAAACCATAGGGGTAACCGCCGCGCCATTTAGTACGCGAGTCTTGTGGTTATAGTATATCGCGCCGGTATCTGCCAGAAGCCGCCAGCACTCATTGAGTACTGCGTGTTGCCATGCAACGTATTCATCAAATGGCAGCGCGTCGTTATATCCGTCGTAACCATCGGCCAATTTCCCACCGCCCCACTTGCCGAGGCCACCGCGAGCCTTCATGCTGCCCCGCGTGGAATAATGCCCTATGTTTTTTTCGGGGAAGCCGCCTCCTGTAGTATTGCCGAGGTTATATGGTGGGCTTGTTAGCACCATGTCCACGCTCCCGCTTTCAATCTCCCGCATTTTCTCCAGACAATCGCCAAGGATAAGCTGAATCATTCGTTGGCCTCTTTCCACAACTGCGCCGCTGACTTCGCTTCGCGGATGTTAGTCTTCATACAGCGCCCGTTCCGCCTTTTGGGCCTCGGATAAGTTCGGGATGTTCACGTCACGCGGAGGGGGAACGGAAGCAGGAAACGCTTGCTGCTCGGTATACGGCCCATCTTCCGCCAAAAATGTCGAGCCATGCAGGATATACTGATCTTCCGTTCCCTTCGCCCGGCAGCTTGCCGCGTAACGCTGCGCCGCTCGGTGCAACACCGCCGCCAACTCACCGTCCCGCCGCCGTGCTACATAGGCGGCATGGGCTTTCTTCCGGTTAACGTGACGCGGATACTCTTTCCAGAATGCTTCAAAGTCTGTCAGGTAGGGGCTAGGGGTCTTTTTGTCCTCAACACCAGAAAGCTCTAACACACCATCCCCGGAAAGGGGTGTATTTTCTCCTATACTATCCTCTCCTATCCTATCGTATAGGCGTTTCTCGGCGTTACATCGCGTTACATCGCGTTTAGTAGGTGTTTCTTTCCCTGTTGTAACGCCCTTCCGGTGCTTTGTAACGCGCTTTTTCACCTCTTCTGGCGTGTCGCTCGGCTTGTCGTATTGGCGATCTTCCCAGCGCAGGAAAATAATGCGGTCGCCGTCGTAAACGTAGACGATTCGCAGGCGTTGCAGTTGCTTCAGTGTTTCAAAAAGCAAACTCTCATCACCGCCTGCAACCTCGATGGATAGCAAGGCGTGGTCGGGATAAGGCACCGTCCCGCGTTCCTTTGAGTCAGACGCACAGCACAAAAGGTTAAACCAAACGCGGTGTTGACTATCGGATAATAGGGCGAGCTTCTTATCGTTCCTCGCTTCGTTGTACATGCGGAACCAGTTGTAGCGGGTCATGGGGTACTCCTTTCGGCTGCGGGAACCAAAAGGGTGTCCCGCACCGTGGTAGCAGAATCCGACTGTCGAGGAAGGAAACGGCCCACAATGCGGGACTCGGGTATTATAACCGTCTGAAGTTGTTTCGTCAAACCCTGCATAACCGTAACCTTCCTCGACATCAATAATCATACCATACAAGCGCTAACCTGTCAACAAGCCCCCGCCCGCTCTTTTTTCGGCGCGGTCGTCACGCCTGTTCCGCGCAATTCGCGGGTCATTTCATCGCCTAAGGTAATCGCTCAAATATTAGAAGTCCGCCCTTCGTTGTGCCGCATTTTCCCCACCCAGCCTTCTTAAAGCAACACCCAGCATTACTGCTTCGTATCTTTGCGCCGTTGACGTAGGTGTAAAGCCTTTCCCCCGGCCACCGATCCCATGCTATTGCATCGGCCTCGCGGATAAGTTCAGACGATTGCACATCGCTCTCGTTGCGGAAAACAGCACAGTTTACGCCCTGTTGACCGCTGGCATCTATGAACTTTCGCCACACAAACAACGCAGACCCATCCGCGTTTACCAGTACCGTTTTCTCGCCGGGGCCGACGAAAAGTTTAGGCTTGCGCCCGTCGGCATAGAAATAGCGCGAGTAATGTCTATCAAAAATGCCACGGCAAGTATCATCGCCATCGCGAGATAAATACCAGTGTTCACTGACACGGGAAAGGTACTCGCATGGATACAGGAGGGTCATTTCATCGCCTCGCGCACCCTCGGGCACACGCCCGGATTTCCGGCGCAGTCCGCATATTCCGACTGCCAATGTTTGCAGTCAGCGCCGCAGCAGCTGCTCATCACGATTTGCC
>JAHJDS010000048.1 GCA_018812395.1 Pseudomonadota bacterium | reverse complement strand
TGATCAGAAAGTCCGACAGGACCCCGATCAGGCTCAGCAGGCCGACGCAGGGTCCCAGCACCAGGGCGATGCGGGGAATCGCACCCGAGTACTGGGCGTAGTTCTTGATAAAAGAGGCCACCCCGTTGAGGCCGCTGTCGCCGCCCTTGAAGCTGAGGCGCTGTCCGGCCGAGTCGATCAGGCCGATGATGGGCATCCGCCGCTGGCCGGCCATCTGGGTCAGGTCGCTGAGCTTCCAGGCGGCCTGGTCCCCGAGGGACCCGGACATGACGGAAAAATCCAGGGACCACACCGCCGTCGGCCGGCCGTTGACCTTGGCCAGGCCCATGACCACGCCGTCCGACGGGCTGGGCCGCTGCCGGCCGTCAAAGGGCGGACGGTGGTCCACCACCACCGAGCCGATCTCCTCGAAGCTGCCCGCATCGACCAGGCGGTCGATACGCTCCCGGGCGGTCAGTTTGCCCAGGTCGTGCTGGCGCTCCAGGCGCTCCGGTCCGCCGCCCGCCAGGTTCGCCCGCCTCACCTGGGCCAGGCGGGCCAGATAGCCGTCCATCCATTCACCCATGCCGTTTATCCTTCGCCGCGGGCGGATCACTCTTCCCGCTTGGCCCGCTCCCGTTCCTTGAGTTCGCGGCGCAGGACCTTGCCGATGGCGCTCTTGGGTAGTTCGTCCATGAACTCCCAGAGCTTGGGGACCTTGTAGGCCGCCAGCCGCTCCCGGCAAAAGGCCGTAAGCTCCTCCTCGGTCACGCTCTGGCCTTCCTTGACCACGATGAAGGCCTTGACCGTCTCGCCCCGGTAGGCGTCCGGCACGCCGAGGGCGCAGGCCTCCGCCACCTGGGGGTGCTCGTAGAGCACCTCGTCGATGTCCCGGGGATAGATGTTGTACCCGCCGGCGATGATCATGTCCGTCTTGCGGTCCACGATGAACAAATAGCCTTCCTCGTCCATGTAGCCGATGTCGCCGGTGTAGAACCAGCCGTCCTTGAGGGCCCGGGCCGTCTCCTCGGGTTTTTGGTAATACTCGTGAAAGACTTGGGGGCCCTTGATCAAAATCTCGCCCGGCTCGCCCTGGGGCATTTCACGAGAATCGTCCTCGACGTCCACGATCCGACAGTCCGTGTCCGGCACGGGCACGCCCACGCTGCCCGGCTTGGTGACGCCGCCCCAGGGGTTGCCGTGGCACAAGACGGCCGACTCGGTCATGCCGTAGAGCTCGACGATCTGCGCCCCCACTGCCCGCTCGAACTCCCGGATTGTCTCCGCCGCCAGCGGCGCGGCCCCGGACAGACAGCCCCTGATGTAGGAGAAATCCGTGTCCTTGAACTCGGGCAGGCCCAGCAGTCCGACGTAGATGGTGGGCACACACCCGAAGTAGGTCGGCTTATAGGTCTTGGTCATCTCCAGGACGGTCTTGGGCTCGGGCCGCGGCACCAGGATCAGGGTGTAGCCCTTGTAGACCGACTGGTTCATCATCGCCGTGAACCCGGCCACGTGGAAGAACGGAAAGATGGCGATCAGCCGTTCGTTGCCTTCCCGGGCCCCCTGGAACCAGGCCTCCATCTGCTGGACCACGACCGTGCAGTGGCGATGGGACAGCACTACTCCCTTGGAAACGCCGGTGGTGCCTCCGGTGTAGAGCAAGGCGGCCGTGTCGTCGGTCTTGACCTCCACCGGCGGGGGGTCGGCCGGGTACTTGGCCACCAGGTCCAGGAAATCGTGGGCCTCGTCTCCGGGCCGCAGCTTGCGGTGCAGGTCTTTCTTCACCAGGGGGAACATCAGTTTCTTGAGGCCCGGCAAATAATCCCTGATGTGGGCGGCGACCACCGTCTTGACCCCGGTGCTCGCCTTGAGCTTGTTGATCCGCGGTACCAGCAGGTCCATACACACGCAGGCGCTGCATCCGGAATCCTTGAGCTGGTAGGCCATCTCCCGTTCGGTGTACAGCGGATTGACCATCACCACCGTCGCCCCCATCCGAAAGACGGCGTAGGCCGAGATCAGCATCTGGGGCATGTTGGGCATGGACAGGGCCACCTTGTCCCCCGGCTTCACCCCCAGGTCAAGTAGGGCGTTGGCCAGACGGTTGACCAGTTCGTCGACCTGGGCGTAAGTGAGTTCCTTGCCCATCATGATCATGGCCGTGACGTCCGGGTACTTTTGGGCGGTTCGCGCCAGGGCCGCCGACAGGGTTATGTCCTCGTAGTCGATGCTGGTCGGCACCCCCGGGGCATACGCCTGGTGCCAGATGCGTTCTTCCATGGTCCCCCTCCTGTTCAAGTGAATTGGAGCCGGTGAGCCTCTATCCCTCCCTTTATCGCCGCTTCCGCCGGGCTATGATCCGGCGTCTTTCACGGCCGTCGTTTCATCCCGCCAGTCGGTTGAGCCGGTCCAGGAGCTGTCCGGCCTCGGTGATGATGTCCTCCACCAGCCGGGCCACGGACTTGACCTCGCCGATCAGGCCGGCCACCTGGCCGCATGCGATGGGCGCGGTGTCGGGGTCGCCGGACTGGTAGGCCAGCTTGCCCTTGCCGCCGGCCACCAGGCCCAAAATCTCGGCCAGGGTGGTGCCCCGGGCCTCGACGGCCAGGACGTCCGCCACCAGCTTGTTGTTCACGCAGCGGATGGGATTCTTGATCGAGGACATGATCAGCGAGGTGTCCGTCTCTTCGGCCTGGACCACCCTCTGCTTGATGTTGGGGTGGACCGGCGCCTCCTGGGTGGCGAAGAAGGCGGTCCCCATCAGCACCGCCTCGGCGCCCATGGCCAGGGCGCCCAGGAACCCGCGGCCGTTGGCCACGGCCCCGCCGGCGATGACCGGGATGTCGAGGCGGGCTACGGCCTGGGGGATGAGGACAAAGGCCACGACGTTGTCCAGGCCGACGTGGCCGCCGGACCCGATACCGACCAGGGTCACCGCGTCGACGCCCAGGGCCTGGGCCTTGAGGGCGTGCCGGACCGAGGTGATCTTGTGGATGACCTTGACCCCGGCCTCCCGGAAAAGGGGCATCAGCGGCTCGGGGCTTCGGCCGGCGGTCTCCACCGCCAAGACCCCTTCCTCGCAGATCACCTCGCAGAACCTGATGGTCCGGTCAGGCACGCCGAACTCGGGGACCATCGAGACGTTGACGCCGAACGGCCGGTCGGTCAGATCCCGCATCTTGCGGATCTCCGCCCGCAGGTGCTCGGCGGTGTCGAAACTCTCGGCGGTGATGAAGCCGAAGGCGCCGGCGTTGCACACCGCCGCCACGAATTCGGCCCGGCTGACCCACTGCATGCCGCCGCACAGGATCGGGTGTTCACAGCCCAGCATGTCGGTGATTTTCGTCCTGAACCTATTGGTCATGGGCCAGACGCCTCCTTGTGGCCGCCGGTCGGGAATCTGGTTACAGGCCGGGCTTCATGCCCTTGAGCAGTTCCCCGATGATGATCAGCTTCTGGATGTTGTTGGTGCCGGCGCCGAACTCGATGCCCTTCACGTCCCGATACATCCGTTCGATGGGGTACTCCTTGATGAAGCCGTACCCGCCGAAGATCTGGATGGCCTCGCCCACGGCCCGCACCCCGACCTGACCGCCGAAGAGCTTGGCGAAGGAGGCCTCCAGTCGGACGCGCTGGCCCGTGTCGGCCCTGGCCGCGGCCCAGTAGGACAGGACCCGGGCCGCCTGGACCTCGGTGGCGATCTGGGCCAGGGTGGACTGGACCATCTGGAAGCCGATGATCGGGCCGCCGAATTGGACCCGCTGCCTGGCGTAAGCGAAGGCCAGATCCAGGGCCGCCTGGGCCACGCCGACCGGGGCGATGGAATACACGATCCGCTCCCGGTCCAGGCCGCTCATCAGGACCCGGAGGCCCTTGTCCTCCTCGCCCAGGAGGTTGGCGGCCGGCACCTCCATGTTCTCGAAGATCAGTTCGCTGGTGGGTGAGCCCCTGACCCCCATTTTTTTGAGGGGTTGGCCCCGGGAAAAGCCGGGGAAGGAGCTTTCGACGATAAAGGCCGAGATGCCGTCCTGGCCCGCCTCGGGCGTGGTCTTGGCGTAGACCACCGTCACGTCGCAGTTCGGTCCGTTGGTGATGAACATCTTGGTCCCGTTCAGGACGTACTGGTCGCCTTGTTTCAGGGCATGGGTGCGCAGGGACAACGCGTCCGATCCGGACTCAGGCTCGGTGATGCACAGCGCCCCTATTCTACTACCGGAAATGAGGTCGGGGAGATATTTCCGGCGCTGGGCCTCGGTGCCGTTGCGATAGATGTTCTCCGCGCACAGGATCGAGTGGGCGCCCCAGGTGTTGGCCGTGGCCACGCAGCCCCGGGCCAGCTCCTCCATGACGATGACCGCCGAGACGAAGTCGGCCTCGGACCCGCCGTACTTCTCGGGGATGGTGATCCCCAACAGGCCCATCTGGGCCATGGCCTTGAAGTTCTCCTCCGGGAAACGGGCCTGGTCGTCGATCTCCGGGGCCAGGGGCGCCAATTGTTCGTCCGCGAAACGGGCCACGGTATTTTTGAGCATCTTCTGTTCGTCGGTCAACTCGAAGTCCACTTCTCCCCCCCCTCCTGGGCGATGCCGCGGAAGATGACCCGGCACAGTTTCTCGGTCAGATCGTCCGGCGACATCTCCCGGTCAAAGGCCACGCCGGTCAGGCAGACGTGCTCGATGCTTCCCAGGACGACCTGGCGCAGGAAGGTCGGCGGCAGATCGTCCCGGATCTCGCCGCTGGCGATGCCTTCCTCGATGACCTGAAGCACGATGTCGCTGTACTCTTTGACCAGCCGGTAGGTCCCGCTGGTGTAGTAGTCCGAGTAGCTCCTGACCTCGAGCAGTAGAATGCGGGCGAAGGTCCGGTCCGTGGCGTAGACGTTGATGTGTCCCCAGATGATCTTCCGGAGCTTGTTGAGCGCGCCCTGGACGCCGCCCAGGTCCCGATCGGCCTGGGCCTTGTAGTGCTGAAGGAATTCGGTCAGCACCTGGTACAGGAGATCCCGCTTGTCCTTGAAGTACTTGTAGATCAAGGCCTCGGTCACGCCGGCGGTCTTGGCGATCTCGGCCGTGGTGATGGCGCTGAAGTCGTTTTGGCTCAGGAGCCCGACCAAGGCCTGGACGATCTTGATCCGGCCCGGCGGGTAGTCGCCCTGGCCGAGCCGGGGCGAGTGATGGTTGGCGTCGAGGGTCATGCCCTGTCCCTATGCCCGGGGTTTAGGTGGCGATCTCCAGATCGGTCAGGGGATACGACACACAGGCGTGGACGTACCCGTAGCGCCTGTCCGAGCGGCGCACCAGGGCCCCGGCCGGCTCAAAGACCCGGCCCGACACGACCCTGACCCGGCACTGACTGCACTCCCCGGACCGGCACAGGGACGGGGTCGCCAGACCGGCCCGTTCCAGCCCGGTGAGCAGGGGCTCGGCCGCCCGGGCGGTGAAGGTCGGGCCGCCCTGGATAGTGACCGTAAACAAGTCCTCGGCCGAGACCTCCGGCGGCCAGCCCGGCGCCTGGGTGATCGCCGGCGGCGGACCGTAGACCTCCCGGCGGATCCGGCGCCGCTCCACGCCCAGGGCGGCGAGTTCGGCCAGGCAGAAATCGTACATCGCCTGGGGGCCGCACAGGTAAAAAGTCTTCGACGACACGTCGCCCACGGTCTCTTGAATCAGATCCCGGGTGATGTATCCGGTCGGGCCGTCCCACCCGGCGGCCGGTTTTTCCACCACGGGTCGATAGGTGAAGTTTCGGAAACGCTCGGCTAGGCTCGTCAGTTGGTCGTGAAAAACAATCTCATCCACGGTTCGGTTGCCGTAGATCAGGCGGATGGTCCGGTCCAGGCCGCAGTCCCACACCTCGCGGATCATGCTGTAAAACGGCGTGATCCCGCTGCCGCCGGCCAGGCAGACCATCTCCTTTTGGTGGCAGAGGGGGTTGTGGTAAAAATGACCGGCCGGCCCCGAGGCGGTCAGCCGGTCGCCCGGCCCGACGTCGTCCAGGAGATAGTTCGAGACCAGCCCCCCTTCGACCCGGCGCACGGTTATCTCGTAGTAACCGATCTGGTTGGGCGGCGAACTGATGCTGTACGGCCGGCTGGTGCGGACGTGGTCGACCTCCACGAACAGGGCCAGGTACTGCCCGGCCTGAAAGGGGGGCAGCGGCCCCGCGGCCGACACCAGCCGCAAGGTCTTGGTCGAGGGCGTCTCCGGTATGACGTCGGCCACTCGGAGGTCGATCCGGGCCGGGTGGAGGCGGTTGATGAACTGGTCGGCGCCGTGCCGGTCCAGGGAGTAGTCCGCGCCGTATTTGCGGCTCATCTGGGTGGCCTGGGCGATCTCCTGGTATCCGTCGAACTCTTCGAGAAAGTTGCCGCTCATGACGCTCTCCCCACCTTAGGCGTCGATTTTTCTGATGACGGACTGGGCCGCGGCCCGTCCCGCCTCGAGGGTGGCCTGGAACCCGCAGTCGCCGCTCCAGCCGCCGGCGAAATACAATCCCCGGATCGGCGACCAACGGCCCGGCTGGAAGAACAGCGAGTCTTTGGTCTGCTGCTCGAAGCCGTAGATGGCGCCCTGGGGATGGCCCAGGTAGCGCATGTGGGTCAGCGGCGTGGCCGCCTCCATCTCTTCGATGTATCCCCGGAGGCCGGGATGGACCCCTTCCACGGTGCGCAGCATGGCGTCGGCGACACGGTACTTGGTCCGGAAATATTCGGTCGGCGGCACCCGGAGCCAGGGTTCGCCGAACTTGAGCGTCACCAGGCTCATCTGGCAGGCTCCGGGCGGCGAGAAGTCCGGGTCGGCCACGTCGTAGCAACTCAGGACCATCAGATCGTCGTCGATATCCAGGGCGTGCATCTGCCTCGTCGGCCGGTCGCTGACCTCGGGGTCGCTCATGATGAAGCTGGTCGAGGCGCTGACCCCCACTTGCGAGGGCTCGCAGTCCAGGCCCATGTACAGCCCGAAACCCGAGGCGCTCAGGCGGCGGCCCCGCATCTCGACCAAGGTTTTTTGGGGGACGTGCTCCGCCCCGATGAGTTGGAGATAGGTCAGCACCGTCGAGGCGTTGGAGATCACGAACCGGGTGTCCACCCGGTCGCCCTTCTCGGTGATCACGGCCTTGACGGCGCCGTCCTCGACCACGATCCGCTGGGCCCCGCAGCCCAACCTGACCCGGCCGCCGTGGGACCGGAATTTGTCGAGCAGGGCGTTGGACATGGCCTGGGACCCGCCCTTGATGTGGAACGGCTTGAACTCGATGAACACGTAGAACAGGATGGCCAAGTAGACGAAGGCCATCCTGGTCGGCGAGATGCCCAGGTAGCCCCAGTAGACCGACAGCACGGCCTTGAGCAGTTCGTCGCCGAAGTACTCGTCCAGGACCTCCCTTGCGGACCGGAAGCAGTATTGGTACAGGAAGGGATATTTTTCCCGGGACGGCTGCGGGTCCCGGAACACGGCCACGGCCAGGAACTGCTCCGAGAGCCGGTAGACCATCTCGAAGAATCGCTCGATATTGTCGCGCTCGGCCGGGAAGTGCTCCTGCAACACGGACACCGCGGTGTGCCGGTCCGCGGGGAGGACCAGATCGATGCCGTCCGGGACCACGACGCGGTACAAGTCGGTCATTTCCACGAATTCGAGGTCCGAGGTCACGCCCAGGCCGTCCAGTAAAAACCGCGTGGGGCCGGGTTTTTCCGGACGGCCCAGGCCGGAGAGCTGGTGCAGGGCCACCTCGAACTCGAAGCGGCCCCGGACGAAGCTGGTGGCGCAGCCGCCGGGGACGTGGTGCCGTTCCAGGAGCAGGACTTTAAGGCCCTTTTGGACCAGGGCCACCGAGGCGGTCAGGCCGCCGTTGCCGGCCCCGATCACCACCGCGTCGTAAGGGCTCATCATCGTCCTCCGTGGCCGGGGCGGCCCCCTCAAGGTTAGGAAGATTAACCTTTTCAGAGAGCTAATAGGACAATATGCTAAATTATCATGCTATTTTATAGTTAGTAAAGCTTACTCAAGGCCGGATGTCAAGCCTTTTGTGTGACGCTTGCATGGTGGGGCGGCACCGGAAACACCGCCGACCACGCCCGGGCGTTTGCCGTCGGCCGCTCCCTACGGCTCCCCCTGCCACATGCTCGATTGGAGGTAGGTCATGAGGTTGACCTCGTTGTTGGTGATCTTGAGCTTGCGTCGGATATGTTCCCGGTGGCGGTTGATGGTGGCCGGCGACACGCCCCGGATCTGGGCGATTTCCTTGGTCCGCAGGCCGCTTCGAATCATGTTGCAGATGATGATCTCCGTCGGCGTCAGGGAGAGGTAGGCGCTCGACAAATGACTGACGAACGGGGAGGCGATCTCCTCCAGGTTGGTCCTCAGCATCTCGATGTATTTTCGCTGAGCCGTGGGCAACTCCATGGCCAGGGCGTGCAGAATGGGCATCAGGATCTTGTCGACGTTGACCCTGACGTTGAGGTGGATTTCCTGTTTTTCCTCCTCGATTCTGGCCAGGACCGCCCGCAGGGCGGCGTTGGTCTCCTGCAGGGCCTTGCGTTCCACGGTCAGTTGCCGGTTCATCTCCTGCAGTTCCCGTTCGGCCGAAATCCGCATGGCGATGGTGCCGATCCTTTCGGCCAGGGCATCGAGCAGGGCCCGTTCCTCATTCAGAAACGGCCCTTCATCGGCCGCCGGGCATTGTTCGAGATAGAACATGGCCACTTCGCCCACCGGTTCGTTGTACATGAATATCCGGGCCGACTGGCGCCACGTGGTGACCTTGAATCCCTTGCTCTTGTAGGTTTTTTCGTGGAAGCTGATCCGGCTGCAAGTGATCTCCGGATACTGCCATGAATGGGGCAGGAAGTTGACCAGGTCCCGCAAGAGATCGTCAATGGAATCTGAATGAATCTCGGCCAATTGGGATATCCCGTAGAGGCAGTTCAGCTCCTTGATGCGCTCGCGGAGGGCCAGCACGACCTTGGTGGGTTCGGTTTCGTGGTTAAAGGGAATGCGCCACAGGCGAGAGAGGTCCCTGGTCGTGCCCGGCCGCTCCGGTCCGGCGGTTCGCGATGGCGTGGTTTTGTTCCGGTTCATGCTTCCGCCTCGCCGTCGGACATTTTAGTAGGCACTATATAGGCAAAAAATAGACACCCATAATGCCTATAAATCATAGGCATTATGGCCGTATTTTTATTGTATTTACCCCGCCGAACATGACACATAACCTGATCAAAGTCAAAGAAATAATGACTTGCCAAAGGGAGGTTCGCATGCCGACCGTTGACCTGGGATCGATCTTGGAGGGACGCCGCAGTCAGCCCCATCAGCTCGTCGAGGTGCTGCAGGACGTGCAGCAACAATACGGCTATCTCCCTGAAGAGGCGATGAGGGTCGTCGCCCGGGAGCTGGGGGTGCCGCCCATGGAAGTCTACCGGGCCGCCTCATTTTACAAGGCCTTTTCCTTGAAGCCGCGGGGCAAGAACGTCATCACCCTGTGTACGGGCACGGCCTGTCACGTCCGCGGCGCCAGGCTCCTCCTCAACCAGGCCGTCGGTCAGCTCGGGGTCCAGCCCGGGGACATGACCCCGGACGGGCTGTTCACCATCGAGCACGTCAACTGCATCGGGGCCTGCGCCCTGGGGCCGGTGGTCACCGAGAACGGGTCTTGCCATCACCACATGAGCCCCGGCAAGCTGCGCCGACTGATCCGGTCCCTGGGCGGTCCGGGCCGGGAGGAGGCCGCCCATGCCTGAGATCAGCAGCCCCCACGATCTCGAGGCCCGGCGCGAGAAGATTCGCCACGGCCGAAAACACTTCCGGGCGACGCTCATCACCTGCGGCGGGACCGGGTGTCGGGCCTCACGGTCCCGGGACCTCATCGACGCCTTCCGGGACGAATTGGCCGGGCAGGGACTGGCCAAAATCGTTCACCTGCGCCCGACGGGTTGCCACGGTTTCTGTGAGCAAGGCCCCGTGGTCGTCGTTGAACCGGGCAACACCTTCTATTGCCACGTCTCGCCCGACGACGCCTCCGAAATCGTGGCCAAGACCGTCCTCCACGGCGAGGTCATCGACCGGCTGCTCTACGTCGATCCGGTGTCCGGCCGGACGGTCCAGACCGAGACCGAGATCCCCTTCTACCGCGCCCAGAACCGCCAGCTGCTGTCCCAGAACCGGGAGGTCGATCCCTGCTCCATCGAGGATTACCTGGCCATCGGCGGGTATTCGGCCCTGGCCAAGGTTTTGGCCGGGATGGCCCCCGAGGCGGTCATCGGGGAGATCGAGGCCTCCGGGTTGCGGGGCCGGGGCGGGGGCGGCTTCCCCACCGGCCGCAAGTGGGCCGAGTGCCGGGAGGCGTCGGGGGACGAGAAGTACGTCATCTGCAACGCCGACGAAGGCGACCCTGGCGCCTACATGGACCGTTGCCTGTTGGAAGGCAATCCGCACCTGGTGCTGGAGGGGATGATGATCGGCGCCTGGGCCGTCGGCGCCCGGCAAGGCCAGGTCTACGTCCGCCACGAATACCCCCTGGCGGTGGAGCACACCCGGGTGGCCGTGGCCCAGGCCAGGGAACTGGGGCTTTTGGGGGAGAATATTCTGGGATCGTCCTTCTCCTTTGACGTCGGGATCGCCCGCGGCGGCGGGGCCTTTGTCTGCGGGGAATCGACCGCCCTCATGGCCTCGTTGGAAGGCAAGGTCGGCGAGCCCCGGCCCAAGGACGTCCACACCGTGGTCGACGGCCTGTGGCACAAGCCGACGACTCTGAACAACGTCGAAACCTGGGCCAATGTCCCCTTCATCATCCGGATCGGTTCGGCCTGGTTCGCGGCCAAGGGATCGGGTGGCAGCAAGGGCACCAAGATCCTGGCCCTCACCGGTCGGATCAAGAACACGGGGCTGGTCGAAGTGGCCATGGGCACCCCGCTGCGCACGGTGGTGTTCGACATCGGCGGGGGAGCGGCCAACGGGAACGCGATCAAGGCCGTGCAGACCGGCGGTCCCTCGGGCGGGTGCCTGCCCGCGGCCAAATTCGACCTGCCCCTGGATTTCGACGCCCTGGCCGCGGCCGGCTCGATGATCGGCTCAGGCGGCATGGTGGTCATGGACGAAGCGACCTGCATGGTGGATGTGGCCAAGTATTTCCTGGCCTTTTTGCAGGACGAGTCGTGCGGCAAATGCGTGCCCTGCCGCCTGGGGATCGACCGCCTGCTCGAGATCGTCACCGACATCACCGAAGGTCGCGGTCGCCCCGAGCAGATCGACCTCCTGGAGGATCTGGCCGACACCATGGGCCAGACGGCCCTGTGCGGATTGGGCAAGACGGCGGCCAATCCCGTCCTGTCGACGCTGCGTTACTTCCGTGAGGAATACGAGGCCCACATCAACCACCAGAAGTGTCCGGCCGGGGTGTGCCAGGCCCTGATCTCGTACGCGATGGACGCCGAGAAATGCACGGGCTGCGGCACCTGCCGGCGGGGGTGTCCTCACGGGGCGGTGAGCGGCGAGAAGAAACAGGTCCACGCCATTGACCTCGAGCTGTGCCAGAAGTGCGGGATCTGTCGGAGCGAGTGCAACTTCGAGGCGATTCTGGTTCACTGAAGGGGGGCGAAATGATTCAGTATGTCACTCTCGGCATCGACGGGGCCGACATTCGCGCCGCCAGGGGAACGAGCGTGCTTGACGTGGCCATCGAATACGGCATCTGCATTCCCCACTTGTGTCACGTCCCCAATCTGTCGGATTTGGGGGCCTGCCGGCTCTGCATTGTCGAGCACGTGAAGAACGGCCGATCAAAGGTCACCACCTCCTGCACCCTGCTCGTCCAGGAGGGGATGGTAATCCGGAGCAATTCGGAGAAGATCAGGAGACTGCGGCGCAACATCGCCGAGTTGCTCGTGGCCCAGGCCCCCAACTCCCGGGCCATTCAGGACATCGCCCTGCGCTGCGGGGTCAAAGAAGTCCGCTACCCCTTTCGGAACCGTGACTGTGTTCTGTGCGGGCGCTGCGTCCGCGCCTGCACTGAACTCTTCAATGCCCGGGCCATCGGCTTTGTCGGTCGGGGCAAGGAACGCCGGGTGGCGTCGCCCTTTGGCCTCCGCGCCGAGTTCTGCAAGCAGTGTGGGGTCTGCATCGACCTCTGTCCCATGACCATCACTCCCTGCGACGGCCCCATGGCGGCCGGAGAAGAGCGCCTGTGCGGCAAGTGCGAGGCCCAGCTCATGGTCACCGAGCCGATGCCGGATCAGTGCACCTGGTGTCAATTGGGCGAAGGTTTTCAGTGCGGGCGCTATTGATCCGATACCCCTCGTCACCCCCGGGCAGAAGTCGGTTCGGGGCCGAATTCCAGAACCTGACGAGTTGATATCTCACCTTACTCGACCGCCGCGCCTGGGCCGCAAGAGATGGTCGCGGCGGTCTGACCGTATTGGGTCGGATTGATGGGACCGCCCGCTCGGTTCTCCCCCTGAAAAACGCGCATCCTGCGTCGGCCATGGGTTGGACTATAGAGGCCGAGTTCGGAAATGCGCCATGACCGAGAAACCGGAATCAATACCGCGTCAGCCGTCGGCGGATGACCCGCCGATGACGGCCGTGTGGCACTGGGATCTGGTCGAGGATCAATTGGACTTCGGTCCGGGCCGGGCGGAAGTGTTCGGTCGAAACGACACCGGATTCGGGCCGAGGCCGAGCAACGGGAAGAAAGGGCCATCAAGACAAGGCTCAGACCGAACACCGGAAATGCAGTCGGAGAGTTACGCGACATCCTCCACGGGCTAAAACGGATGGTCAAGATCATCGAACAGCATGGCGTCGATCAGGAGTCAAGCCGACTGACGGCCCTGACCTCAACGTCCTCGTTCGAAACGAGACCGCCCTGAAGCGTCAACTCGACACTCTCAAGTATCTCCGTCAGAAGATCGAGACGTTCGACCTGCGCTCTGTCCGTAAACTGGCGGCTCGGATTCGGTCGCTTCGGCCACAAGAGAGGGGAATGGTCGCGCACCGGATCAGGCCCGAAAAACGAAAGATGCTCACGGACGAGAAACTTTTAAAAACTGGAAGCAGAAGCCGACGCCGACCAATCCCAATTCAGGCACTGCGTCAAGAATGCGCCTGCCGCCTTCAACGCCCAGCGCCCGGACGACGCCCTGGAACGGCTTCACCAGGCCATCGACCTGAATAAAATGGCTCGCGCCAGGCTGACCGAGATGAAGCGGATCGAGAACCGTCTTTTGAGGCAGGTCGGGGTCGAGGAGCGGATCACGGCGCAAGAACGCCAGGAGTTTGGCGACAGTCGCCGCACCAGATGAACGACATATCCGGTTTTGTAAACAATTTTCTAGTGTTGCCATATATAAGAGATCCCTACATTCATCGGCAGTTGGTCCCTAATTAAGATAGTTTTTAGATAACAGCATTCAATTCAGCTAGTCGGAGTAGATTGCCAAACCCGCTGACGACATACAGTTTAATCGAAATTATGCCGCGGTCACCATGACAGCGTCCCGTGCCCCCTCGCCAAGTTAACTTTATCGCAGATATATTAGGGCAAAACAGCAATACGAGGAGCAGAAGAAAAAAAATGGGTATGTTGTCCTTTACTTTCGACTGATATGATCGCCGATGCGCTTGACGCGGGCCATCTCCTCGTCGGACAGGAGTCCACCGGCCAGCGCCGCGAGGTTCTCCTCCATCTGGTGGGCGCTGGATGGTCCGGTGACGCAGACGTTCACGTTGGGGTTGGAGAGGACAAAGCGGTAGCAGTCCGCGGCGGTTAGCGGCGCCTCGCCGGCGGGCATGTTCTTGACCTTGAGCGGTTTGCGCCAGCACGTGGCGGTGAAGACCACGATGCCCGGGCCGTTGTCCTGGGGCAGGTGGGGGAAGATGTCCTCCTCCGCGCCCCGGTGCACCACGTTGTAGCGCACGTAAAACAGGTCGAGGGGCAGGTCGAGCTCGCCGCGGGCAATGCGGCCAATGAAGGGACGCTCGTGGCTGGACATGCCGATGAACCGCGCCTTCCCCTCTTCCTTCAGCTTCAGGGCCCGATCAAATAGCCGCTGGGAGGGCTTCCTCACGTCTTGCAGGAGGACGACGTCGACGGTGTCGAGGTTGAGCCGGCGGAGCCAGCCCTCGATGGACCGGCGCAGGAAGAACCCCTTGGCCATTGAACCATAGGGCAGCACGATGACAGTCTTGTCGCGATACCGGGGCAACAAGTTGCCCAGGGCGATCTTTATCTGGCTACGCTTGGGGAAGCTGAGGAAGAAGTAGTTCAGGTCGTGTTCGTGGAAGGCCTTCTCGATGGAGGCCGCTGGTACGCCAAAGCCCGAGGCGATGCCCAGCCGGCTGACCATCAGCCCGGTTTGACCCAGCGGTACGTGTTGTCGGAAATCCATACGTCGCCCGTCCCTTGCAATGGTTAGATGGCCACCATTTTCTATTGCTTTCATAATTATTTGGAATTATGCCGCAATCGCCGCGGCACAGCCCGGTTTCCTCTCCTGCAAGCCGATTCTCATCCCTTTGGTGTATCGTCTCGCTCTTCCTCAGCGAAACTTCCCCCGTTGGCTAAGATTCTGCCAGAGTCACCCTCAAAGGTCGAAGTTCCTTAGGACAAGAGCGCAAAACTCCCCTTCAAGCTTCATCATCGGGTCCGTCTTACTAGTTGGGCCAGCCGAGGACGGCCCAGTAATGATGGCTAGGTGGGAAAGCAGACGCCACGCGCACCCACCACCGCCGGCTATGATACGACACCCGGGCCGCGGCCCAACCGGGGCTGTTCGCCGTGGGCACGATCCTGGCCGGCCAGGACTGGATTCGGCAGCAGTGCGGGGCCGGTCTGTCCCTGGCCACGGCCTTTGCCGCAGTGCGAGCCCTGGTCCGTTCATATTAAATGTAACGTGGCCGAACAACATATTTAACTGATTTTTTTTGATATTGCTATTACGACTAGTAACAGCTAGGCGCTCCAATTAATGTGGTTTCCAGTAGGCACTAAGCTCCGCTCAAGTCACATTTTAATGCGTCAAAAAAACTGCAAATAAAAAAATGACTAAAATATTACCACCGCCACCATGTTTCACCACTCAAAGGGTTAGTTGAATGTGGTTCCCTTTGGGGTTGATCCCCACGAGGAATATTTAGGCTTTGCCAATAGGCTGATGGTCGTTCAAGTCTTAGGCTTGTAACGCGGTTGCTCAAGTGGGATCGAAATTGTTTGCCGTTAGTTAATAAAACGCCTAGATTGATTGTAACAGCTTCGGCTAAAATCCGACAATCCTCAGCGTCCTTATGATATTTGCTGTAACAACCAACAAGACGTTTAACCTCATCATGATCCTGTATGTCTGCATCAGAGAATACCACTTCGGAAAAACTTTCATGGAGTTTTCGACGATCAACGTCCTTAATTCTGTTATACTGCATTTCCACTGTTGGCGTTACGAAAAATATGCTTTCTGAATATAAATAAATTCGAAAAAGCGACTTTTTTTCATTAGCAGTATCTCCAATCGGTTCCGATACATCCTCTATTGTATCGATCAAGTACGACAAGCAATCTGAATCAATTCCGATCATAGGTGATTCCGGGTTCGTCATGGGAATTCCCCTTCAATTTTCCCATTGGGAAGTCAGGCCAATCGCACTTGTCGGGGAACTTATAGTCGCAAGTACCCCTATGTGCAGTGAACCCCATTTTTTGTTAAAATAGCCATTCCCAGCTGAATGGCAAGCCTTTGTTTGATGATTATCCCTTACTATATAGTAATCAATTCCGATGACACCGGAATAATCGGTTGGTCAGGTATTCTTATTAACACTTTTTCGAAAAGCGAGCCGCCCCTTTGAAAACGGGAGTCTCGCCGGCCGCCAGGCGCCGACCGGTGATTTTACAACTAATTGTATTTACTCTGGTATTTTGGTTCGGCCTCGGCTCATGACCTTTTTGGTACGCTTCGTGCCCCTTTTAGGCCCCGAACGAACTCGACGTTCGGGCCTCGGCCCGGGCGTCATGCACAACGATACGGACCACAGGAGTGCCGCCATGAACAAGGCCGTAATCAACATATTGAGCGTGGCCGTCGCCCTGGCGCTGACCGCGTCCCTCGTCGGCTCGGCTGCGGCCATATCGCCCCAGCCTCTGCCGCCGACCAGACAACTCCAGATCCGGAGCCTCGGCCCCCAGCCCGAGCCGCCCGACTCCCCCGGGTGGCGAGGGATCAATCCCCAGCCCGAGCCTCCGGGCATCAGTTTCAGGCATGGGCGCTTCAATCCCCGGGTCGGGCCTCGGCCCCGCCACCTGGGGAGGGGTTTCTATCGCCACGGCCCCAGCCGCCCTGTCAGGAGAGGTTATTTCCGGTAGGTCTGGGTGACGTCCCAACCTTATCGATCGCCGCACCCCGGCCCGCCTTGGGCCGGGGTGTTTTTTTTGGGGCGATCTGCACGCCGCCGGGCCTCGATCCAAGGCGTCGCGTGGGCCAGGCGGTGATATCTCGCGGCCCTGGACAATATGGTCCGGGATGGGACATACTGCAAGGCCTACCAAAGGCGGCTTAAACCTGTCAGGCCGAATCGACCTTGATCCGGCCCCCGACCGGTCCAACATTTGGGGTCCACCGCTGACCGACCATTTTTCAGGGACACAACATACCCTCTCCTTTAGAGACGTGCCTGATGCCTGAGATCGACGACACCGGTCAGGTCGTCGTTCACATCGATCCTGTCGGCCGCAAGAACCGGCCGGGGAGTGAACCATGCCGGAGTGGTTGATCTGGATAGTTGCCATCGTGATCGTGTTTGAAATAGGCGAGCACATCGTCGTTCCCCTGATCTGGTCTCTACGACAACGCCGGCGCGGCAAGCCGGATCCATTGGCGGATCTTACCGCTCGCCGGGTCAAGGTGGCCACCTGGTCCAACGGTCGGGGTCAGGTCTTTGTGGGGAGTGAACGCTGGCTGGCCCAGGGGCCGAAAGATCTGACTCAGGGGGAGGAGGTTGTCGTCCTGGGCAATGAAGGGTTGGTCCTTTTCGTAGACCGACTTCACCAACGACTTACTGATCATCAATCGCCGGCCGGTTAATTTTTTCGAAGTCTACTCCGTATTCTTTTCCATACCCACCGGCTTGATCTCGTCAGTAACGGCCATAACGCCTTGGCTGCCTGGCCGATTATCAGCATCAAGTATTTTAGTATGATGCCTGTCGTCTTGACTAGGTTTGCAATCAAGCTTTCAGCCTGATCAATCCTGGAATAAACCGACGGCCCCGGTTTCTGTTTTTCTGAATCTCGATCCTCTTTTCGGGGGACTCTTGCCGAGCCTATTTCCGCCAAAATTCTTCTGCCACGACCCATCGTTGGAGGGACGAGGTTTGCGGCACTACATTCTTTTAATTGATCTCCAAAGGAAAAATATTCGGTCTTGTTCCATTTAGGAAGCTTCTTCAGTTCGGAAAGGAATCTGTCCCTGTCGCCGCTGGCCTGGGCTGTTTCGGTTCGGTTCAGGAATAAAATACCCTCGACCAAGCAGGCCTCACCGGTGACGAGGCGGTCCCGACCGGTATAGGTTTGGTACCGAATCAAGCCGTCCTTGACCATGGTGACCCGGTACTTCCCAAGCCGGTATGCCGGCAAGGCCGACTTGCCCGATAGCGCCCCAGCCACCTCTCCATCTCCCGAGAGTTCACACCAGCGGCGGATGGCCGCTTCGGTGGCTTTTTGGCCTGTAACGCAAGAGACCATATCGTCAATCAAGCAATAATAATCAGTTCTTGTCCATGGGGGAAGCTTCCTCAGGCTGTCAAGAAACTCTCCCTTCAGGAAACCTATCCCAGGGGTGGTCCCCATTTATTGGACAGGTCGGCAGCGGATTTAAGGTTGATTTGGCCGGTGTTCATTATGCTGCCTTTGAGAAGCGCCCGAAATATACCTCATCTGGCGTCTGATCGTCC
>JAHJDS010000498.1 GCA_018812395.1 Pseudomonadota bacterium | reverse complement strand
CCGGCCAGATCGGCGGCGATCAGGGCCGCGCCCAGGGCCCCGATCAGTTGGGGGTCGGCGCCGTCGAGGGGCGCGAACTCGACGCCCAGCTTGTCGGCCACGGCCCGGCGGACCGCGGCGCTCTTGGCCACCCCGCCGGAGAGCACCAGCTCCGGCGTGAGACCGATCCGCCGCGTCAGGGCGGCCACCCGTCCGGCCAGGGACCACAGCAGCCCCTTGACGATGGGCGGCCGCGCCACGCCGTCGTTGATCAAATTGATGACCTCGCTCTCGGCAAAGACGCTGCACATGCTGGTGATGGTCGCCGGCTCGCCCTGCTCGAAGAAATCCCGGCCCATGTCCGCCAGCGGCACCTCGAGGGCCCGAGCCATGGCCTCCAGGAAACGGCCCGTGCCGGCGGCGCACTTGTCGTTCATGGCGAAATCGATCAGGTTTCCGTCCGAGTCCAGGCCGATGGCCTTGGTGTCCTGTCCGCCGATGTCGATCACCGTCCTCGCCTCGGGGAAGAGGAAGTGGGCCCCCCGGCCGTGACAGGTGATCTCGGAGATATTCTGATGGGCGAACCGGACCTGGGTCCGGCCGTAGCCGGTGCCGACCACGAAGTCGACGTCGGCCGAGTCCAGGCCGGCCCGGTCCAGGGCCTGGAGGAAGATCCGCCTGGCGGTCACCTTGGGGTTGGTCGTGGACGGGCCGACGACTTGACCGACGACCCGGCCGCCGCGCAGGACCACCGCCTTGGAGGCGGTCGAGCCGATGTCCACCCCGGCGGTGATGCTCATCCTTGACTCCGTTGTTTCTTGGGCCAGACGATCTCGTTCACGAAACGCTCGACCTGGAAGAAGACGTCCTCGTAGGGGGTGATCCGCGGGTCGAACATGTCGAACTCGAAGACCAGCAGCGGGATGTCGGCCCGGCGGCAGAACTCCCGAAAGAGCCCGATGCCGCCCCAGGCGTGTTTGCAGGCGATATGCCCGGCGAAAATGGCGCAGTCGGCCCGCCAGGCCTCGACCAGGTGCTTGAAGTCCCGGATGTAGACGTCGATGTTGCCCCGGAACTGCCGCGACATGGGGTGGCAGTTGACCAGTTTTTTGGCCAGCCCCAGGAGCATGGTCTCCCTGGAGGCGGTGTCGATCAGCCCCTCGTGGGCGTAGTAGCCGAAGATGTCGATGGGCACGCTCAGACCCAGATCCCGCTCGAAGGAGTCGTAGATCTGCATGTCGGTCCAGACCGGGTCCTGGTACCACACCGCCCGGACCCGCTCCTCGAAGAAGCGTTCGCCGCGCTCGGTGCGTTCCCGGGCCTCGCGGCCCAGGGCCCGGGCGATGTCCAGGCCCTCCCGGGAGCCGGTGAACAGGACCTGCAGGATCAGGGTGAAGGCCACCAGCTTGCTGGACTGGGTCAGGGGCACCAGCTTGCGCCACTCGAGCCAGTCCCAGATGGCCAGCGTGGTCTCGTTGGCCAGCTCGCACACGGCCCGCAGGCGCTCCGGGTCCATCTTCCGGTGGGTGTGTCTTTCCAGAAAACCGATCAGCTCCTCGAGCTGACCGGCCACGTGGCGGACGGCCGCCTCGTCTTCGTAATAGGGCACGTCGATGATGAAAAAGGGGGCCCCCGAGAGTTCGGCCATGACCTGAGTGGCGGCCACCTGGGCGTCGCAGGGGGTGTTGATGCCCACGGCGCAGGCCGGGGGCGGATAGAGACCCTGGTGTATGGCCCCGGCGGCGATCTTGTCGGCGCTGCAGCAGTCCGGGGGCAGCCCGGCGGCGTGGGCCGTGTCGATGAAGTCGAGGGAAAAATTCAGGTCGCCGACGAGGTTGTGCATCGCCCCCAGGCTCTCGATGGGGAAGGGGCACACCCCGTCCAGGGCGTAGATCAACTCGCTGCTGAACCCGAGGTTGTACCAGACGACCGGCCGGCCGTGGTCCACGTCGTCGAGGATGCGTTCCAGGTGGACGGCCACGCCGTGCAGAAAAGCGCTCAGGCCGTGGGCGTCCGGGTCGGCGGCGAAGAAGCGTTGCAGCACGGGCAGGGTCCGATAGAGTTCCCGCCAGGGCGGCGAGTTGATGAAGTCGGTCCGGTTCACGCCCCGGTCTCCGCCGCCCGGGGGCCGCGGCCCCTGGCCCGGGCGATCTCGATCTTTTCCAGAAAGGCCTGGACCCGGGTGGCCACTTGACCGGTGGGCACCACGCCGTACTCCCGCTCCAGGGACAGCAACGGGAACGCGGGATTCCTTTTCAGCCGGTGGAGGAGGTTGTGCCCCTCGGCCCCCCAGGGGTCGCAGAACACCAGGCGCTGGAAGACCACCCCGTCGGCCCGGGCCGAGCGGACCAGGCCGACCAGTTCGTCCCAACGCCGAGGGAAGTCACCGATCATCCGGGCGCAGGACGGGCCGAGGAAGTAGGCCCGGGCCAGGGCGGCCAGGGGGTCGGCCCCGTTTTCGTCCACCGGATCGAGGACGATCCTGGCCCCGAAGCACAGCCGGTCGGCCACCACCAGGGCCCCTTGGCGCTCGATGGCGGCCAGATAATCGGGTTCGTCCAGTTCGGCCCCGATCAGGACCAGCCGGCCCCGGGGCGGCGCCAGTCCGGGCCGTTCGGTCAGGTCGGCCAGGAGCTCGTCCGCCAGATCGAGGAAGACCCGGGGCGGCACCACCTGGGCGGCGACGTGCACCGCCAGGGCTTCGGCCCCGGTCAGTTTCGGCCCGTCGGGCAGGCGCAGGTCATTGACCCGGGACAGGCGTTGGCGTACCTGGTTGCCCAGGGCCACGGCCCGACGCAGCTTGGCGGGCGTGATCTCGGTCCCGAAGTGGGTCTCCAGGCCAGATTTGATCTTGCCCAGTTCCCGGAGATAGTAGCCCAGCAAATTCTCCCGGGGACTGCGGGGCACGGAAACAAAGCCCTGCCAGGGGACGGCCGTCTTTTTCTGAAACACGTCGGCCGCCCGGCGGACGTGATCGCAGCCGTTGGTGCTGATGACTCCGTCCAGGAAGTCATAGGCCCCCTCCAAGGCCAGGCTGACCACGTGCCGGACAAAAGTGCACACCCGGCCGCTCAGAAAGGCGTCGCCCAAAGAGGAATCGGCCGAGCCCGCGCCCCGTAGCCTGACCGGCAGGGCCCCGGCGGCCAGGATCAATTCCCAGGGGACGTAGCGGCAGAAATAACCGACCACCGGTCGGCCGGCGGCCCGCCACGCCTCGAGGTGGCGGTTGGTGTTGGTCCGGACGATTTCCCGGATGGCGGGTCGGCAATAGTCCACGGCGGAGGCGCTCCCTTCGGCCAGGCGCTTTGGCCGGGCGGTTTCGGGGATTTATGGTAACACGACCCGCGGCTCGAGCCCAACAATTGTTTGGGCCCGCCGTCGCCGGCGTTGATCTCTCGTCCGGCGGACCGGAGCGGCCAATGGTCGAGGTCGAGGCCGAGGTCATGGCCCCTTGACATTTGCGCCCAAGATTCGCCCGGTGCCTCGCCCACCAGGGGACCCGGTCACCGCCCTCCAGAAGGACCCGACGAAAAAATTTACTTGACATTCCCGCCATTTTCCCGCACATTGTTCAAAGATTGAATGTTCAATAATTGAACCCGGGGCGAGTTTTCGATGACCGCGGCCGGGATGTGTTTTAGGGGTGACGGCCGGGCCGCGGATGGCGAACAAGCCTGATGCGGGCCGAGGTCTTTGTGGTCGGGCCGAAACCAACCGCTCGGGGTGGGGGTGATCCGTCGTGGAGCGGGATCGACTTCACGAGTACAATATTCTCGAGGAGATCTCGAGGGACGAGACCATCAGCCAGCGTGATTTGGCCGAGCGACTCAACTTGTCGGTCGGTCTGGTCAACGCCTTCATCAAGCGGCTGATCGGCAAGGGCTATTTCAAGGTGACGACCATCCCGCGCAACCGGGTTCGTTACCTGTTCACGCCCAAGGGCATCGCCGAGAAATCGCGGCTCAGCCTGGAATACCTCCGTTACTCGGTCACCTTTTACAAGCACATCAAGGGTTCTCTGACCGAGGTCTTCCGGAAGATGAAGGTGGCCGGCGGCCGGCGGGTGGTCATCTGGGGAGGCGGCGAGATCTCGGAACTGGCCTGTCTGTACATTAACGACACCGATCTGAAGGTGGCCGGCGTGGTCGTCCCGGAAAAGCCCCGGCGCCAGACGCTGATGGGCCATCCGGTCCGTTCCCCGGAGCAAATCGTCGATTTTGAGTTTGACTGCGTCCTGGTGGCCAGCACCGAGGACGCCTTTGAGGCGGTCGATTGTTTGGTGGAGCTGGGCGTTGACCGGGAGCGCATCTTCACCCTGGATGGGGGGCGAACCAAATGAGTCTTCTGGCCGCCCGCCGGGAAGAGGACATTTGGGCCGCGGATAAGTGGGTTCAGCCCCGGTGGTTCGCCGTTTACACCAAGAGCCGTTTCGAGCAAACGGTGGAGCAACGGCTCCGGGACAGGGCCTTCGAGTGTTTCCTGCCCCGGGTCAAGGCCTGGAGTCGGCGCCGGGACCGGCGACTCGAGATCGACGTCCCGGCCTTTCCCGGCTATTTGTTCGTGCGGACCAGCCTGATGGCCGGCCGGTTTTACGACCTGATCACCGTGCCCGGTCTGGTCCGGCTGGTGTCTGTCTGCGGTCGGCCGGTCCCGGTCCCGGACGAGGATCTGGAAAGCATCCGTCTGCTGATGGCCCAGCGGGCCGATCTCAAGCCCCACCCCTTTGTCCAGGGCGACAAGGTCGAGGTGGTGGCCGGTCCGCTCAAGGGGGCCCGGGGCATTATTCAGAAGATCAGGGCCAAGCGCCAGCGGCTGATCGTGGCCCTGGACCTGTTGCACCGGGCGGTGAGCGTCGAACTCGATGACCTGGCCGTGGAGCTGGTTCGCGGCTGAGACGAAAAACAACTCAACACCCTGTTTTTGCAGCCGATTTGAATCAGAATCGGGTGTAATTGACGGGGCGGAGCTATGCGCCGGGGCTGACAGTGGCACCGCTGTTTACGAGAACTCCAGGGTCTGAACAACCATGAAAGTCCCCTTGTTGGATTTATCCGCCCAGAACGGCCCCCTGCGCCAGGAACTGGACCGCGCCCTGGCCGAGGTCATTGACAGCCACCAGTTCATTCTCGGCCCGGCGGTGGGCCGGTTCGAGACGGCCCTGGGGGAGTACCTGGGCGGTGTCGGCGTGGTGGGGGTCAGTTCGGGCACCGACGCCTTGCTGCTCTCGCTGATGGCCCTGGGCGTGGGCCAGGGGGACGGCGTGATCGTCCCCGGCTTCACCTTCTTTGCCACGGCCGGGGTGGTGGCCCGGCTGGGGGCGACCCCGCTCTTCGCGGACGTGGATCCGGTGAGCTTCAACCTCGATCCGGGGTCGGTCCAAAGGCTGCTCGAACGTCAAGACCTGCCGGCCCGGCCCCGGGCGATCATTCCGGTCCATCTGTTCGGCCAGGGCGCGGACATGGACGCCTTGCTGGCCCTGGCCGGTCAGTACCGGCTGTGGGTGGTCGAGGACGCCGCCCAGTCGCTGTCGGCCGTGTATCCGGCCGCCGACGGTTTTCGACCGCTGGGGGCCATGGGCCACGCCGGTTGTTATTCGTTCTTTCCGTCCAAGAATCTGGGCTGTTTCGGCGACGCCGGGGCGGTGGTCTATGCCCATGAAGACCTGGGGGCCCGGCTCCGGTCCATGCGCGTGCACGGCGCGGACCCGCGCCAGAAATATCTCAACCGGGTCGTGGGCGGCAACTTCCGGATGGACACCGTCCAGGCCGCCGTGCTCAAGGTCAAGCTGGCCTATCTCAACGACTGGTCGGCCGGCCGGCGGCGAAACGCGGCCGGGTATCGGGCGCTGTTCGGGGCGACCGATCTCCTGGTCCGGGAACTGGTGTCCCTGCCAAGGGAGGTCCACGCCGGCTGCGGCGTGGAGAACCACCACATCTACAACCAGTTCGTGGTCCGGGTCAGGGACCGGGACGCCCTGATGGATCGTCTCAAGGAGGCGGGCGTCGGTTGCGCGGT
>JAHJDS010000497.1 GCA_018812395.1 Pseudomonadota bacterium | reverse complement strand
TCGCGGTAGCCGAGGCCCGGCACGCTCTTCCAGTCGCCGCCGGCGTCCAGGGCGCGGGCCAGGTCCCGGAGGATCAGCTCGGGCTCGCGCATGACGATCAGGTCCACGCTGGGGCTCTCCAGGGTGTAGCTGGGCATGAAGGTCGGATGGGGGCCGAAGAAGACGCTCAGCAGGTCGGGGTTGCGCGCCTTGAGGCCGGCCACGAACCCGCAGTCCTCCTGGAAGCTGCTGGAGGAGACCAGCATGATCACGCAGCCGAACTCCTCGATCCGCTCCTCGGTCGAGGCCCAGCGCTCGCCGTCCACCGCGGCGTCGACCATCTCCACGTCGCGGCCGTCCTCCTTGAGCACGGTGGCCACCGAGAGCAGGTTGGTCGGCGGCATCTGGGCCCCGCCGATCCGCCGGCCCTTGCACCAGCAGCCGTAGATCGAGTCCCGGACCACGTTCTCGGTGGTCAGGCTGGGGGGATTCAGGAACAGGACCTTCATGACGCCTCGCCCCCACGGCTCCTTGGCGGCCGGTCGAGCTGGTCGTACTCGAAGAATCCGGCGCACTGGCAGTACGGCGCGCCTGACTCTCGGATGAGCCGCCGCGACAGACGGCGTTTCAGCCACCGGCCAAAGGCGGGCCGGCGGCCGATGGTCAGATTGACCCCGCGCCACAGCATCAGCCGCCAGGGCGTCATTTTCGGGCCTTCACTCAAGGACCTTCTCCGTGGCGGCCAGATAATCCGCGGCCAAGGGGATGACGTACCGGTCGTCCAGCCAGGAGGGGCGGATGGCCTCATCGGCCGCCAGCCCCTCGACCAACCTGGCCAGGGCCCCCGGCGCCCACCGGGCCAGGCCCGAGGGAAACAAATACTGGGTGCCGCGACCGGACCAGGCCGGGTCGAGCCGGCCGTTCTCACCCACCCGCTCCTCCAAGAAGGCGCCGGCCTTGGTTAGAGCCTCCTTCAAGACCCGGTCCGGCCAAAGAACGAAAATCTCGTCCAGCAGGGCCAGGGTCAGGCTCAAATAGCCCAGGTCCGGCCGGCCGTACTCCGGGAAAAAACCGGCCTCGTCCTGGGTGGCGAGCAGCCGCTCGATCAGGGACTCGGCTCCCTGACGCCACTTGTCCTCGCCGGTCAGTCGGGCCAGGGCGGCCAGGCCGGCGGCGGCGGCCGCCATCTGGTTCGAGGCCTCGACCAAGGGGTGCCGGAGCAGCCAGCGTCCGGTCCGGGCCAGGTCCGCTGTAGCCCCTTCTCCCAAGAGCCGCCGGGCCTCGGTCAGCCAGTACAGGCCAAAGGCCGTGGCGCAGAAACTTCTTTCAAAGGGGTAGGCCTCGTCCAGGCTGCCGTCTTTGTGGCGGATTTTCAGGGTGTAATCCACCGCCGCCAGGGCCCAGTCACGGACCGCCTCCCGGCCGGCGAAGCGATTGGTCTGGTCGGGCAGTCGGTACAGCCGGGCCAAGTACAAAGCCGCCGCCTGAAACCAGGCGCAGGGGAAGTCGGCCGTCAGGTAACGCCAGAAGTCGCGGTGCCAGCAGCCATAGGTCGGCGAGGCCGGGTCCCGGTCGCCCAGACCGAGAATTCTGGGGGCCACGGCCAGGGCCTCATTGTTAAAACTGGCTCGCAAGGTTTGACCTCTCCCCCTCTATAACATGCTCTTCAGCAGACGAAGCAGGCCCGCCTCGGGGAACCAACGGTATTTTCGTTTGGCCAACCGGAAAACGACCGTTCGCGAATAGAGGCGGGACAGCAAGCCAATCATCCTGGAGTTCAAGGCTTCACCGACCACTTTGCCCTCGATGAAGTTGGTGACGACTTCGATGATCCGGTAAATCTCGTTCTGCCGCTTGCTGAGCCAGGGGTAGGTGATGGAATAGAAGTCGGACCAACCCGCCAGGTTGTCCGGCGGGACGAATCCACGGGCCACTGCCTGATCAAACAGTTTCGTGCCCGGGATGGGCAGGAACAGCTGTAGATTGGTGGTGCGGGCCTGCGGATTGTCGCGGCACAACTGGATGGCCAAATCGATGGTCTCTTCCACCTCCTGGAGGGTCTCGCCCGGGGAGCCGATGAAAAAACTGTAATAAGGGGCAATCCCCGCATCCTTGAGCTTGAGGTTGACCCTCTTAATCTGCTCGACCGAAATGCCTTTCTTGAGCACCTTTCGCAGGACCCGATTCGATCCCGACTCGGCTCCGAGTTGAAAACCGACAAAGCCGGCCCGCCGGAGTTTTTTCAAGAATTCCGGCGGCCATTTGTCAACGTAATTGACCCGGCACTGTGCCTTGAGGCCGACCTCGACCCCACGGGCGAACAACTGTTCGCAAAGTTCCTCCACCCGGGCCCGGCTCTCGAAAAAATTCTCGCTGCCCAGGTCGACCAACTCCGCCCCCAGGTCGACCATCCTGACGATCTCCTCGAAAACCCGCGGGGCCTGGGTCGTCCGGACCATGAATCGATGAAAAGACGGACAGGAACAGAAGGTACACCGATAGCTGCATCCCCGATCCGGAATGAGCATCAGACTCCGTTGGCCGCCAATATGGGTCGTGAAGTAGGCCTCCATGTCGACGAGATGGTAAGGTAAAGGAGGAAACTGGTTCATATCCAACAGCTCTTGCGGCTCGGTGGTGACCGTCCGACCGTTGGTTCGGTACGAGATGCCGCGCACACCGGATAAATCCTCGCCGCGGCTCAGGGCCATGACCAAGTCGCTAAAGCTCCGTTCCCCCTCACCATGGACAACGATGTCCACGGCGCTATTTTCCAGGGTCTGCTCGGGAAGAACGGTCGGATGGGCGCCGCCCCAGACTACGGGCAGATTCGGTGAAATTCGTTTCACCAGGCGGGCGGCGTCAAGGCCGAACTTGATCTGAACACCGGTCATGGACGAAATGCCGACGCAGATTGGGGTCCGGGCCAGGGCCTCGGTCACGCTCCGACGCCAATTCCTGACGATGCGTTGATCGATTATTTCGACCTCGATCCCGGCCTCGACCAGATATGAGGACACACTGACAAGCGACAACGGCAACTTCGTCATGACGTTCCGCCGGTCAAATCCGGTTTTGGGATATATCAGAAGGACAAACATCGACGCCTCAAACCGGGCCTCGCCCAGGGCCTATCACCTGATCCCCGAAGCCCGGTGACGCCCAAAATGGCTAGCGGTTCTGCCAGGACAGTAGGACCACGCCCACGGCGATCAGGGCCGCCCCGACGAGTTTCCAGACAGTCAGGCTTTCCAATTTGGGAAACAAGATCACCGAGCCGAACATGACCAAGGCGAAGACAAGGCCGATCAGGATCGGCACGGCCACGTTGAGTTGAACCCGGGACAGGACCATGAACCACAAGACCGCGGCCAGGGCCTGAATGCCCACTGCCCCGATCAGCCAGGGATTGACCGCCATCCGCGGCAAGTCACGCCAGGTCAGCGAGTCACCCAACCCGATCAGTCCCTGCTTGGCCACGAATTGGGCCGTGGCGTTCAGTACGGCCGTGGTCGACAACAACCCCCAGGCCACCCAATTCATCGCGTCTCCTCGTCCGCCGGATCGTGGTTCGACCGCAGCAGGGTCTTCACCGGGACGACCATCGCCCCGCGTTCTGCCAGGCCGGCCAAGATTCCTTCCCAGAAACCCAGCCGCCCGGCGGCCAAACAGGGGTGGACGTTCAGGACGAACGTCCCGCCAACGGCCGTCACCCGGTCCAAAGTTTGCCAGAAGAACTCCCGGGCCGAGGCCTCGTCCAGGCCGAGGTCCCGCCACAACAGATCGTCGGCCAGGGTGAGCGGCACCTCGATGATGTCGATGCCCGGATAGCGATACGGCCCCGCCGCCGCGCCCCAAGGGCCGCGCCAGGCGGCCACCGAGCTGTCGTAAATGAAACCGGCCCGGCAAAGCTCGGTCAAAAGCGCCTCACTGACCGCCAGGGCCGGGGCCCGGAAACCCTTCACCACCAGGCCCACGGCCTCCTGGGCTCGCGCCAGGGTCTCCCGGATGCGGGCCGGACTCCGGAAGCCCAGGGCCACGTCATGGGTCAGGCCATGCAACCCGATCTCGAAGCCGGTCTCGGCCAGACCCCGCAGATAACCGGGATCGAGCCGGTACGGCCCGGCGGCCAGGACGTTGATCGTCGAGGTGAAGCCCAGGGCCGTTTCCATCTCGATCAAACGCGGCAAAAACTCCCAGCAGGCGGCCCGGTCCAGGTCGTGGGTCAGACAGACCACCGGCCTTGTCACCGCTTCGGCGCCCTCAGCCGGCTCGAAGAGCGGCCGCCCCCGCCGGCGTCGGCTGGCCTTGAGGGCCCCGGTGAGCATGATTGCCCCTCGCTCGGGAAGCCGCTCCAGCAGCCAGGCCAGGGTGCGGCGGCCCGTTTTTTGCCAGGCCCCCGGGCGCGGCAGACGGGGCCCGGTCTCGGCCACGACCGAGGTCAACAATCAGCCCCGCTCCGATTCGTCCTCATCATCGTACTCATACACGAACAGATGCCGGTTCTGCTCCATGTCGAACCACATCCCGAAAAAGAGGCTCTGCAGGCCGGTGATCAACAGCAGGGCGCACAGGATCAGATAGCCCGTTTCCAGGGGCCGGGACGCCCCGAAAAGGGGCGTATTGAAGACGACAATCAACACCCCGAGCAACAAACCCAGCGGGATCAGCACCAGGCTCATCAAATAGAAGAACAGCAGCGGATGGAAGTCGCGGATGACGTACTTCTGAAACATCCGTCGCCAGAACAGCCGCCACAATAAAAACCCGATGGTGAAGACGACCCGCCGGATCCTGATGCCCGAGCGTTCACCGACTCGGTACACCGGCTTGACGGCCACGTCCACCACCCGGCAGCCGGCGATATTGAGCTTGACCAGAAAATCGTTGGGCATGCCGTACCGGGCGTAGATCGCGTCCAGGTCGAGGCGCCGCAGGGCCCGCAAACTGATGGCCGTGTACCCGCACTGGGAGTCGGCCACGTGCCAGTAGCCCGAGGCCAGCTTGGTCAGCAGCGACAGGGCCGAGTTGCCGAAGTACCTGATCTTGGGGATCTGACGCCAGGCGTCGCCGGTGAACAACCGATTCCCCTTGCTGTACTCGGCCCGGCCCCGGGCCACCGGGCGGACGATCTTGTCCAGATCGGCCGGGTCCATCTGGAAGTCTCCGGCCATGACCACGGCGACGTCATAGGCGTTGTCCCGGACCCACTTGTAGCCGGCGCCGATGGCCGCGCCCACGCCCCGGTTGGTCTCGTGCCGAATCAGGACCACCCGCTCGTCTCGCTCGGTCCGATGGCGCTCGACCACCTCGACCGTCCGGTCCCGGCTGCAATCGTCGACCACGACCATGGCGTCCACGAAGTCGGGCATGGTCTCAAGCACCTTCAATATCTGGCGCTCCTCGTTAAAGGCCGGAATGACCACGGCGATTTTCTTGTCGTAGCGCACCCTGCGTCCCCGTTATAAAAAGGATTCCCAGACCGGCCGGCCCGGACACCGCCCGCCCCCGGACGCGATCAGGGCCCGGGCATCGGCCAGGCGGTAGACCCTGACCGTCAGCGGCCGGCGCTTGATCGGCCGGCCAATGAGCCAGGTGGTCAATCGGTCGATCAGATCATGGCGACCGCGCCGAAAAAAATCATAGGCTTGGGCCAGGGGACGGAAGTCGGTCTGGAACACCGGCTTCAGCCGGGCCCGAATGGCATCCGCCAGGCACCAGGCCGTTGTTTGGCGGGGCGGATTGAAAAACGAGTCCCGCCGGCTGATGACCAGGTAACGCGGGCCGTTGATGGCGGCCAATTCCCCGGGCGTCCGAGCCAAATGGTATCTGATCCCGGCGGCCCGGAGCTGCCCCATGCCGGCCGAACCCAGAAACAGAAAGGCCACCCGTCTCTGACCTTGGGCGCGGACGTAATCGGCCACCTGGCCGAAGCCGGAGCGGACCGAATACAGCGGGATCAGGTTCATCAGCGAAACGACGACGAGCATCGTGACCAGGGCCGCCGCCCAGCGAAGGCCGAGACGGTCGAGCCAGCCGCCCCAGACCTTGGCCGCCATCAGCGCCGCCAGGGGCCAGCACAACAGCAGGTTGCGGACGCTGCCGCCGTGGACCGGGGACAGCAGGAAAAACAGGAACCCGCCCACCGTCAGTAACAACAGCAGCCGGTCCGCCTCGACCGGCCCGTCATCCGCCCCTTGACGCCGCGCCCGGCCCCGCCGGGCGGCCCACCACCCGGCGATCATCAACCCGATCAGCAGCAGCCCCAGCCGGAGGGTTCCCTCGTAAACCCAGGGCCGGTACATATAGCTGTCCGCCTTGGCCAGCCACTTGGCCGTCACCCCGCCATAATTCGGCAGGGCCGATTTCTTGGCCGGTCGGGGGACGACGGCCAGGTTTAAGCGTAGCTGACCGAGGTAGTCCAGGTTGGGGAAGACACCGCCGGAGCGACCGAAGAACGTACTGGTCCGAAACGAGTTGGCGTTCCGCCAGGCCTGGATCCGCTCCCCGGAGAGCCGGATGAAGCCCCAGGTCAGGCCCTGACAGACCAGCAGGGGGACCATCAGGCCGACGATTAAAAAACCCAGCCGGGTTAGGCCCGTCCGCCACGGGACCCGGCCCAGGACCGGACGCAGGCCCTCGAAGACGACCCACAACCCGATAAAGGGCAGGACCGAGCCGTGGGCGGTGAAGGCCGCCCCCAGGAGCAGGCCGCAGCCCAGCATTCGTCGCCGGGCCGGTCGGTCCAGGGAGCCCAGATACAACCACAGCGCCGGAAAGAACAGGGCCCAGACCAGGGCGTGGGCCAGCCTGACCCGGCAGAAGTACAGGAAAACCGGAGACAGCAGGAACAGGGCCACGGCCAGACCCAGGGGCGTCGGCCGCCGGCCCAGGTACCGCCCGGCCAGCAGAATGAAAAACAGGACCGCCACCAGGCCGAAGCAGACGTTGATCCAGACCAGGGCGTCGGGATGGGGGCCGAAGATGAACGTCGCCGCCACCGCGGCCACGTGCCACAGCGGCTTGGCCCAGGCCTCGTTCTCGATCGGATAGGGCGATTTTTTGAGCCGGGCGATGACGTCGCCCCGCTTGCCGCCCAGGATCCAGGACACGATCTGCCGGTCGGTCAGGGCCGAGAAGACGTAGATCGGCTCGTCCAGGTTGACCACGCCCTGCCGGCCGAGACCATAACTGATGAGCCAACCCCAAAATACGAGGATGACCAGCAGTCCGACCCACCAGCGATTGCCCGGAGGGCGATGTTCCGTCGCCGTCTCAGTCATGATTCAGTAGTCCCGGCGGCCTCGGTCGCGGCTCACAGTCGGTCCCGGCACCAGAGTTCAAAGACCAACAGCCCCACCAACTGCTTGCTCCGGAGAAACGGGCTGGCGTCCAGTTCGTCCACCCACCAGTCGATGGGTCCGGGCTCGATCAGGCCTTTGGTCACCCGGGAGTTGGTAAAAAGGTACTCGCTGGCCAACTCCAGCATCGTCGGCCGATATTGGTCGTCGATGTCGAACCGGAAGGCCTCCTTGGCCCGGCGGGGCAGGTCGGGGTGCCGGCGCTCGAGCATCGAGCGGAGAATTCGTTTTTGGCCGGCCAGGGCGGCAAAGACCCGGGGGCTCCAGCGCACGACCTCCTCGACCAACCGGTGGTCCAGGAAGGGGACCCGGCCCTCGATCGAGTTGGCCATGGTCAGGCCGTCCTGCTTCATCAGGATGTTGTCCGGCAGCCAGCCCTCCATCTCGTGCCGGAGCAGACTCCGGTAATGCGGCGCGGTCGGGTCGGCCAGGACGTCGGGATTGAACCCGGCCGGGGCCTCCCGCCCGGCCAGGGCGGCCAGGGGCCCGGCGTACAACCGCCGCCGCTCCTCGTCCGTGAACAGCGAGGCGAAGTTGAGATAGCTTCTGACGCGGGACCGGGCCTCCTTGAGCAGCAGGATCATCCGCTCGACCCCGGCCCGACCCAAGCTGGCCCCGTAGGCGAAGAACCGCTCCCAAAAGCGGGGCGGCAGGAGCCTGGCGGACAGGGCGATCAGGCCGGTCAGGCCCGGCAGCCTCAGCCAGCCGCTTATCCGGGCCAGGCTGACCAGTTGGTTCTGGTGGGCGTAACCCATCAGCAGTTCGTCGGCCCCCTCGCCGGTGAGGACCGTCTTGACCGATTCCCTGGCCCGGCGGCTGAGCAGGTACATCGGGACGATGACCGCGTCGCCCACGGGCAGGTCCATGGCCGCCACCACCTCGGGCAACTGGAGGAAATCGTCCACCCGGCACAACAACGGATCGTGCCCGGCCCCCAGCAGCCGGGCCGCTTCTTCGGCAAAGGGCAGCTCCCCGGGCGCCCCCTCGAAGCCCACCGAAAAGGTCTGGACCGGTCCCGAGGCGTGCCCGGCAGCCAGGGCGGTGATGGTCGTCGAGTCCAGGCCGCCCGAGAGAAACGTTCCCAGCGGCACGTCGCTCATCAGCCGGAGGCGAACCGAGTCGGACAATAACCCTTCGAACCGCTCCGCCGCCTCGTCCCGGTCCGTCACGTCCCGGCGGCCCCAGTCCAGGCACCAGTAGCTTTGGACCTTTGACCGGCCCCGCTCCCAGGTCAGCGTCCGGCCCGGCTCCAGGGCCTGAACGCCGCTCAGCAGCGTCCGCGGTTGGCGAACGTAGCGCAGGCGCAGGAAACAATCCGCGGCTTGGGCGTCCAACTCGGGCCGGAAGTCCGGCGCGGCCGCCAGGGCCTTGACCTCCGAGGCGAAGCGGAAGTTTTCGCCCTGGGTCCAGTAATACAGCGGCTTGATGCCCAGCCGGTCCCGGGCCAACCACAGCCGGCCGACCCGGGCGTCCCAGACCGCCAGGGCGAACATGCCGTTGCACCTCTCCAGGCAGGCCGGGCCCCACTCGACATAGGCCCACAGCAGCGTCTCGGTGTCGCACCGGCTTTGAAACCGGTACTTGTCTTCCAGGACGCGGCGCAGCTCGAGGTGATTGTACAGCTCGCCGTTGTAGGTGATCCAGACGTCGCCGTCGGCCGTGGCCATGGGCTGATGGCCCGAGGGTGACGGGTCGATGATCGACAGCCGGGTGTGGCCGAGACCGATCCGGGCCTCCGGGTCGAAATAGACGCCCCGATCATCCGGCCCTCGGTGGGCCAGGGCGTCGACCATGGCCGCCAGGACGCCCTCGTCGCCCCGGCCAACGAAACCGCAGATGCCGCACATGCGTGGTCGTCCTTCAGGCCCGCTCGGACCGGAGCAGCCCCCGGACCAGGCCCCGCCAGCCGCCGGCGAAACCCAGCCGCTTGAGCTCGCCCTGGAGGATGATTCCGCCGCCCAGGGCCACCACCAGGCCGATCCCCAGCCGGACCCAGAAAGAAGTCGCCGTCAGCCAGGGCGCCGCCAGCCAGGTCAGCAGGCTGACCCCCAGACAGATCACCACCAGCCACATCACCGGGAAGCGGATTTGCAGCTTCCACCGAAGCCAGAGGTAGAGCAGCAGGTTCACCGTCAGGTTGGACACCATCTGGATCGCCGCCGCCGCCGGCAGGCCCCACCGGGGAATGAGCAGCACCGAAAAGCCGGCGGCGAACAGGCCGCCGACCAGGGAGGCGATCATGATCGGCACCGTCTTTTCCCGGGACAGCAACGGGGTGTTCAGGAAATAGATCGAGCCCTGAAACAGGATCGAGGCGCACAGCAGCCCGGTCACCGGGGCGGCGGCCTCGTAATCCGAGCCGGCCACGATGCGGACGATGTCCACGGCGAAGACCATCACTCCCAGGGTCAACAGGGTCATCACCTTGAGGTACGTTACGTAGAGAGGCCGCTGCTCGGCCACGCCGTCGCCCTCGGCCTCCCGGGAAAAGGCGTAAGGCAGCCAGGCCGTCTTTAAGGCGCCAACGAATATCCCGATGATCAGGCTCACCCGAAAGGCGACCGAGAACAGCCCCAAGCTGGCCGCCCCCCAGAAGGCGATCAGCAGATACCGGGTCATGTTGCCCAGGATGCCCTGGGCGGCCACGTTGGGCAGCAGCGGCAGACTGAACCTGACCAGTCGCCTCAACCAGGCCAGGGAAAACCGTAGGACGTACTCCCGGCGATAGAGCCCGACGATGACCCCGGCCCCCAGGGTTTCGGCCAGCACCCGGGCCAGGAGAACCCCGGCCACGCCCCACCACAAGGCCAGGGGCACGGCCAGGATGATCTGGGCCAGAGTCACCAGGGACGAAAAGATCACCGCCGACTTGGCCCGCCTCGAGGTCCTCAGGACAACGAAGACGTGGTTGAACCAGAATCCGGACAGGATCAGCGGCGCGATCCACTCCGGCCGCATCCGGGCCGCCTCGGCCGGAACCAGCAGCCGGGCCAGGGGCGAGGCCGCCAGCCAGGTCAGGGGCACGACCACCAGGCCGACCGCGGTCAGAAAGACCAGATGGGTCGTCAGCAGCACCCCCCGGTCCTGATCCCGGGCGGTGTGGTACAGCCGGAGCAGGCCCATCTCGGTCTGCAGCGAAAAGAAGACCACGCCCAGGGTGGCCAGGGTCTGCAGGAAATCCAACTGGCCGAACTGGCTGACCGTCAGCAGCCGGGCCAGGACCGCCGTCGAGATGACGCCCATGAACCGGGCCAGGACATTGCCCACCCCGTAAAGGCCCACCTCGGACAGAAAACCCCGGGCCCGCCGGTTGGAATCGGCCCCCGGACTAGGGGGCGGACTATGGTTCTCAGCCCAGGTCAGCTCATCGGCCCCGTCTGAGCAGCCTGACCGGGGACAGGACCGCCCGCTTCCAAGCTGACAATTGCGCCTGGGTCAGGAAACGCAGGGCCAGCCGGCGCAAACGACGCCGCGCATCCTGGTAAAGACTGTCACCCAGCAGGGCGGGGTCCTGACGGGGGATGGCGGACAGGGTCTCTTGCCACCGCTCCGGGTGACGGCTGCCGACCACCAGCACGTAGACGGCCTGGTGGGGGATGGTCGAATAGTCGGCGAACACCGGGGGCAGACCGCGGCGGGCCAGCATCTCTTCCAGGCCCGAGATGGACAGCCGCCAGTAGTCGCCGTAGCTTTCCCCGGGATGATAGTGCTGGGCAAAGGGGACGACCACGATCAAGAGGTCGGTGGTCAACAGGCACAGGTTGTCCACGGCCCGGTTCAGATCGAAGACGTGTTCCAGCACGGTGTGGCTCAGGACCACGTCGAAGCGGCCGCTCATGTCGGCCGGCAGGGGCGCGGTCAAATCCAGTCGGATCTCGTCGGGCACCCCGGACTCGCCCCGATCGCCGCCGTAGTTGGAGACCCGGTATTCCGACGCGCCGGGGAAGTAGTCCCGGTAGCGGCCGCCCTCCTTGTCCTCGTCCCGCCAGCCCGAGCAATTGAGCACCCGGCCCCGGCAGTGAACGGCGACGCTTCCCAGGACCCGGTTCGACCAGGCCCTGACCGATCTTCGCTTGGACATCAACCCCCCACCGTGGCGGTGGACCATCGGGTGCCGTCGAGCCTTGGCCCGAGCCCTCGGCGTTCATTGTTCCCCGGCCTGAAATTCCGATCCGCAGGCCGGAATCGGTCGTCTTGTCACCATCGGGGGCCAATGCTATATTGGTCCGATGTCAACCCCGTCCCGGAAGGATCGCCCGCCCCGCCTGAGGAGGGGTTTGCGCCTGGTCCTCATCTGGCTCATCGTGTTGGGTGGCGCCGCCCTGGCCGCCGAAGCGGCGCTGCGTTTCCTGGCCCCGCATTACGGCTCGCTCTATTTTTCCCTGACCCGGACCGGCGGACATGTCATCCATTACAGCCGTCATGGCCTGCGCGATCCGGAGCGACCGTTGGCCAAACCGGCCGGAACCATCCGCGTCCTGGCCCTGGGGGACTCGGTCACCTGGGGCTACGGCGTCGGCGACCGTGACCTCTACGTCCGCCTGATCGAGCGGCGGTGGAACCGGGAGGGACGCCGGCCGCGCCTCGAGATCTGGAACATGGCCGGCATGGGCCGTTCGGCCCGAATGTATGTGCCCCATCTCCGACGGCTGCTGGCCTATCGACCCGACGCGGTCATCATCCAGATCAATCTCAACGACGTCGGCGACGCCTTCCGGCCCACCCACCGGGGGGTCCCCATCACCACCTGGGAGACTCCGGGCGCCGAGCAAGCCCGCAAGCTCAAGGCCTCCCGGACGCCCTGGGGCCGAATCCTGACCTCCCCGGCCGCCCTGGCCTCGCACCTCAGGTTGTGGCTGACCCGGACCCACCTGGGGGCCTGGCTGATCGTCCAGGCGACGAGGCTCAGTTATCGGCTCGGGCTCAGGAAGAAGGACCATTTGAGGCGCAACCGCCACGAGTTCATGGCCTTCAGCGACGACCGGGAGGCGACCCGGTCCTGGATCGAATTCGCGGTCAACCTGGTCCGACTGACCCAGGCCCTGCGCTTTGCCGGGGTCCGGGTGATGTGGGTCGTCTTCCCCTATCGTTACCAGGTCGACCGACCGCGGCTCTATCTGGGCGTTGACCCGAAGTCATTTCCGGTCGAGCCCCAGGAGCGAATCGTGTTTTTGGCCCGGTGGCTGAAGGTGCCGGTGCTCGACCTGTTGCCCGTGTTCGTCCGGGCCCGCCGGGCGATGCGCGCCGGACGGACCGAGTTTCGGCGCCTGTTTTTGCTTCTGGACGCCAACCACCCCGACCGCTACGGCCACGCCCTGGCCGCCCGAGCCATTGACGACTTCATCCGGCGTCGCCGGTGGCTCAGCGACCGTCCTTGAGCCCGACCGGAAACGGCGGGGTCAGATCCACCTCGCCGGAGACCGGTCCGGCCCCGCCCCCGGGCTTTACCTTGGCCCGGAGCCGGTCGAACAATCTGAACCGCTTCTCCAAAAACCGCCGGTAAAGGGCCGCCTTCTGCCGATTGCCGGCCGCGTTGAGGTGGACCGAGTCCACGTATAGTTTTTCGTCCCGCGGAAACTCCCGCCACAGATCGAAAAACGGCGTCTTGAACTTGCGGGCCGTTTCGGCCAGCGCGGCGTTGAACAAGGGCATCAGCTTGCGGCGGGCCAGGAAGACCTTGTCCGGCAAATAGGGCTCGCTGACCAGAATCACCTTGGCCCCCAGGCGACGGGCGGCCAGGATCATCAACTCGGTGTTGCGGCCAAAAGCGCCGACGTTTCCGGGCACGGCCCGTTTCAGCGAGCCCCCGTAATAGGTGTTCTGCCTGGTGGCGAAATACTTGATCGTCCGGATCTCGAACAACCCCAGCCGGGCCAGGATGAAGGTCAGCACGTTCGACGCCCGGGCCAGACGCTTCCACCACACCTCACGAAAACCCGGCTCGTACCACGACTTGCGGTAATGGCCGAAGTCGCTTCGGAACTGGTCGTAGGTCAGCGGCCAGACGTCGTTGAGTCCCTGCTGGATCATGACCAGGTCCGGCTCGAACCGTCCGATGTGGAAGATGAGCCGGAGCAGGTTCTCGGCCGAGGTGTAACCACCCACGCCGGCGTTGACCACCTCGATCCGCCAGCCCGGCGCCCGTCGGGCCGCGTCGCGGTCGAGCGCCCGCTCAAGCAAGTAGGAGAAGACCAGCCGATTGTCCTTGACGGCGATGGTGTAGGTGGTCGAGCCGCCCAGGATGAAAATCCGATAGACCTTCCCGGGCTTGGGCGATTGGAAAGCGGGACCCCGAAAGCCGAACCGGTTGTGCGACATCCCGGTGGTGCGGTCACGGTAGCCGGGCCGCAGTTCGTAGACGGCGTAATGGTGGCTGCGGTAGACCGTGGGCTCGCCCAGGTTCCAGGCCGCCCCGTACAGGGCCCGCAGATTCTGATTGGGCGAGGTCGAAAGCCACCAGGCGAATCCGGCCTCCAGCAGCACTCCGAAGACGGCCAGAACCACGTAGGTGAACAGCAACTGCCGGCAGCGGAACAGAAACAGCCAGACCTGGAGCGCGAAAATGAGCGCCACCACCGCCAGGGGAATCAAGAACCGCCACGACCATCGGCCGAAAATCAAATCGTCGCCGCCCGAGCGGTGAGAAAGCAGGCCCACCAGCAAGGCCGCCCAGGCGACGGTCGACACCAGCCCGACCACAAAGGCCACCGGCGCGGTCCGCCACCGCGCGACGATTTTAGTCATGGGCTCGACCAAGGCCCCCAATTGCCGACACCTCCCTCGACTCCGCCGGACCCGAGGCCCGGTTCAGTCCCGGACCTCGATCAGGTTGCCGCCGCCCTCGACCCGGTAACGCCCGTTGCAGGCCTCGCAGATCAAATCCTCCCCCAGCCGCTGGCCGCAGCCGCACATCCAGCCCGCCTGGCGGGCCGGGTTGCCCATCATCAGGGCAAAGGCCGGCACGTCCCGGGTGACCACCGCCCCGGCGCCGATAAAGGCGTGGGGGCCGATGTCGTGGCCGCACAGGATGGTGGCGTTGGCCCCGATGGTCGCCCGCCGGCCGACCCGGGTCGGCCGGAACTGGTGCCGCCGGGAGACGTGGGCCCGGGGATTGATCACGTTGGTGAAGACCATGGACGGGCCGCAGAAGACCTCCTCCTCCAGGGTCACCCCCTCGTAGACGCTGACGTTGTTCTGGATCTTGCATCCCGAACCAATGGTCACGTTGGGCCCGATGACCACGTTCTGACCGACGTTGACCCGCTCGCCCAGGGTCGAATCCCGAAGGATGTGCGAGAAATGCCAGACCTTGGTCCCGGCGCCGATTCTCACCCCGTCGTCGACCACGGCCGTGGGATGAACGAAAAAGGGCGGCTCCTGGGCGATCACCTCGACGGGCGCGCCGCCCCGGCCCAGGCTCTTTTGGGCCGCGGTCAGCATGCTCAGGACCGCCAGCCCCTCGCGGCCGTCCGTCTCGGGCCGGCGGCGATCGGCCACGCACTCCAGGAAATGAGCGCACTCGGCCCTCAGGGGCTCGGTGTCCTCGATCTCCACGGGCACGCCCTCGCTCTGTTTGGGCACCGGCCGGCGATTGATCCACTCGATGGTCTTGTCGTGGACGGTCAGTTTTTTGTCGGGTAAAACGTCGTTGAACACGGCCATCTTCCGGCTGCCGACCACGACCAGGGTCTGCTGCTTGTCCGGGTGAAGCCAACTGACAAAGACGTGGGCCTTGACGTCCCCGGAAAAGGTCATGGTGGTCACGGTCACGTCGGCGATGTCGTGGCGCAGGTAGTTCCCGCCAAAGGCGCTGACCCGGATCGGGGTTTCGCCCAACAGGTAGGCGATGACCGACAGATCGTGCGGGGCGAACGACCACAGGATGTTCTCCTCGGTCCGGACCTTGCCCAGGTTCAGCCGGTTCGAGTAGAGGTAGAGGACCTTGCCCAACTCACCCGAGTCGACGATCTCCTTGAGCTTGACCACCGCCGGGTGATACCGGAGGATGTGTCCGACCATCAGGATGCGGCCCTGACCTTCGGCCAGATCGACCAACTCCCGCCCCTGGTCCAGTTCCAGGGCGAGCGGCTTTTCCACGAACACGTCCTTGCCGGCCAGCAGGGCCTCTTTGGCCTGGGCGTAGTGCCGCTCGGCCGGGGTGGCCAGGGCCACGGCCGCCACCTCCGGATCGGCCAGGACGTCGGAAAAACTCAGGGTCGGCCGGGCCTGGGGGTACTTCTCGGAAAACTCGGCCAGCCGGTCGGCGTCCGCGTCGCAGATCACGGCCAGCGCCCCCAAGGCGTCGAAGTTGCGCACCAGGTTCTTGCCCCAATAGCCCGCGCCGACGCAGGCCACTTTAGGCGAATTTTCGTCCATCATGGTCAGGCTCATTTGATAGGGAATTTCGTTGGAGCAGCCAATCCGGGAGCCGGCCAAAGGCCGCCCCCCTTTTTTGGGGAGGGGGCGGCCGTCGGCCCCCGTGGCCAACCGCTTCATGCAAGTGGGTAGACCCAAGCCAGGGTCAGGCGTAGAACCGCTGCATCGTCTCGACCACGTACGCCTGCTGCTCGTCAGAAAGTTCGGCGTAGATCGGTAGGGCCAGGCCATCGGCGCAGATCGCCTCGGCCACTGGCAGGTCACCTTCCCGGCCGCCCAAATAGGCGA
>JAHJDS010000496.1 GCA_018812395.1 Pseudomonadota bacterium | reverse complement strand
GACATCCAGCAGTACTTCATCGACCAGGACGTGCGCAACTTCTATTCGGTGTCCATCTCCGGGTATCACATCGCCGAGGCCGGGGCCAACCCGATCACCCAGTTGGCCTTCACCCTGGCCAACGGGTTCACCTACGTCGAGTACTATCTGTCCCGGGGCATGGCCATCGACTCGTTCGCGCCAAATTTGTCCTTCTTCTTCAGCAACGGCATGGACCCCGAGTACACGGTCATCGGCCGGGTGGCCCGGCGCATCTGGGCCATCGCCCTGCGCGACCTCTACGGCGGTGAGGCCAGGTCCCAGATGCTGAAATATCACATCCAGACCTCGGGCCGGTCCTTGCACAGCCAGGAGATCCAGTTCAACGACATCCGGACCACGCTCCAGGCCCTGTGCGCCGTGTACGACAACTGCCAGAGCCTGCACACCAACGCCTTTGATGAGGCGATCACCACCCCGACCGAGGAGTCTGTCCGCCGGGCCCTGGCCATCCAACTCATCATCAACCGGGAGTGGGGCCTGGCCAGGAACGAGAACCCCTACCAGGGCAGCTTCATCGTCGAGGAACTGACCCGGCTGGTCGAGGAGGCGGTCCTGTCCGAGTTCGAGCGTATCGCCGAGCGGGGCGGTGTCCTGGGGGCCATGGAGACCGGGTACCAGCGCTCGAAGATCCAGGAGGAGTCCATCTACTACGAGACCCTCAAACACACCGGACAGTTCCCGATCATCGGCGTCAACACCTTCCGCAACCCCAACGCCGAGGAGTTGGAGGCCGGGTGTTTCGTCGAATTGGCCCGGGCCACCGAGGCCGAGAAGCAGTCTCAACTCACCCGGCTGCGCGAGTTCCACAAAAAACACCAGGCCGAGGCCCCGGCGGCCCTCGAGCGCCTTAAAAGGACGGCCCTTGGTGGCCAAAATGTCTTCGCCGAGCTGATGGACACGGTTCGGGTCTGCAGCCTGGGCCAGATATCCCGGGCCCTGTTCGAGGTGGGGGGTCAATACCGTCGAGGGATGTAGAGGCGGCGTTCGCCCTTAGCCCCGAAGTCAAATGGCGCCTCAAGGTACCTTGTCAGATAAACCATAACCGGGCGGTTGCGACTGATGGCCAATCGGCTGAAAATGAACACCCGGCAGTCGATGCTGCTGATGATGCTGGCCGTGGCGGTGGTCTTCGGGGCCTTCATGGTCTTCAAATTCACCGCCAAGTTCCAGAAGCCCGAAATAAAACCGGCTGTATTCAACCAGCCCCAAGATGCTCTGGCCCGAGTGATTGGTTACATGTTCACCGACATCTCGAGGCTGGACGAGAAGACAAGACGACTGTTCTGGAAGGCGCTCGAGAAGGCGCCGCCGAAAAAGCGGCTTCAATACATCGGATTTTTATGGGCCTACAATTCGCTCCTGAAGAAATACCAACTCGCCTTTCTGGACGATGCGGCGGCGTCATTGAAATCGGGCAAGGCCCGGTTGTCCAAGACCCGGGCCGATGTCGAGGTCAAGCTGATCGAACTGTATCGAGGCGTTGATCCCAGGCGGGTCCCGTTGGTGGCGAGGGTGATCGAATATAATCGCCAGGTCATGGCCAACATTTCGGCCAAAAAGCCGGTCGAATTGCCCGGGGGCAAGCGGGTGGTCTTCACCTTGGCGTTGATCGAGCGTCTCAAGGCCTTACGACCCCAGGCCAACCAGCGGCGTGAGGCGATCCTAAAAAATTTCCTGACCCCGCCGCCGTCCAATTAGACCGAAAAAGAGAGATCTTCGCGGTCTGTCGTTCCCGCGGACTGCGGGCCGCAGTCCGCCGTGCCCGCGGGCGGTGCGTCAGAACTCGGTCACCTCGCCGCCCTTGATCGGCCGCTTCTGGCCGGTGTTCACGTCCAAGGTAAAACCCGGCTCGATGACGCCGGTGCGGGTGTCGCCCCGGTCCTCCTCGACCAGGGCCAGGGCCATGCCGGCCGGCCGCCGGCCGGTGATTCTTCGGTGACACCGGTCACGGAAACTCCTCGATTCGGTCCGTGAGGGGGGAGTCGGTCGCGGTCAAGGCGACACGACCCTGTGACCCCGATTTTGAGCTAGGTCAAATATGATTGACTGAAAAGACCCGCTCGGCCTCGGCTCGACGTATCTTCTGAGCTTGAATATTAACAGGCCCGGTCTCGATAAGGAACTTCTGTTAATACAAAAAAGCGTTCATCTCCACATTCCGGTCCGGCTTGGTCAGGAGACTTGTCTGGCCAAGGGGACCGGTGGGCAAGCCGCGTCGCCGGGATGTGGCGATTGAATCCACGCGATCGCGACCGAAGGCCTTGGTGTCGGCCTCAG
>JAHJDS010000495.1 GCA_018812395.1 Pseudomonadota bacterium | reverse complement strand
CGCCTGGAGCGTTTGCCCGGCGTGGGCGAAATGTCCACCCTGGCTCTTGATTTGGAGCCGGAGAAGGAGTCCACCCCGGGTCTGGTGCTGGCCCCGTCGCCGGAAAGCGGTGGCGACAAGGTGATCAGCCTGCTGGATCGCCGCAAGACCAAGCAAGACGAGCCCGACGACGTGGCCTGATTACCCCGACCCCGACCCGGGCCGTCCGCCCCCCACATTCCAACGGCTTGAAAACCGGACGCCGGGCCGCCGACCGGGTAGGCGGATGGCGTCGATCAAGGTAGTTCAGGAACGAAACTCGATTTGGCGTCCGACACCGGACTGGAGGGCTCGGGTATAGACGGCGTCGGCCACGGCCAGGTCCTGAATGATCAAGCCGGTGGAATCGAAAACCAGGATTTGTTCGTCGTCGGTTCGACCTTCCTTTTGCCCGGTCACCACCCGCCCCAGGGTGGCGTGGATGTCTGATTCCCGCAAAAAACCTTGGGACACGGCGAGGTTGATCTCTCCGCTGTGGATCGCCTGGGGCGGATCGTCCACGACGACCTTGGCCCGGCCCAGCACGGCCGGGTCCAGTTCCTGTTTGCCGGCGGCGTCGGCGCCGATGGCCAGGATGGTCGTCCCCGGCGTGACCCAATCGGCCAGGATATGCCCTTGGCGGCTGGGGGTCGAGGTCGCCACCAGGTCCAGGTCCTTTACGGCGTCGACCTCGTCATTGACGATATGGGTTTGGAGGCCTTCCCGGGCGATGAGCACCGCCAAATCCTCGCAGCGGCGACAGTGGTGATCGTAGAGGTGGACCCGGGTCAGGTTGCGGACCAGGGACACCGCCTCGAACAGATACCAGGCCTGGACTCCGGCGCCGATGAGCCCCAGGCTGGTCGCGTTCTCCCGGGCCAAGAACTTGGCCGCCACCCCGCCCGAAGCCCCGGTGCGATAGTTGGTGATGAGCGTGCCGTCCATGTCCGCCAGTTCCCGGCCGGTGTCCGGGTCGTTGAGCAGGATCTTGGCCATGACCGTGGGCAGATTTTTCTCGGAATTGCGGGGATGGACGTTGACCCATTTCAGGCCGTAGATCTCCCGGCCGCCCAGATTCAGGGCCCCGTACATGACCCGGAAGTCGCCCTGGTCCAGGGTCAGGTAGGACTTGGGCGGCATGTTGACCTCTCCCCGGCCGTAGGCGGCAAAGGCCGCCTCCACGGCCTCGAGGGCGGCCTCCATGTCGATCAGGCCGGCGATTTCCTTTTGGGTCAGGACCAGACTCATAATCGATGTCCCCGTCGGCCTCAATGTTGGCACATAAGTCTGGTCGGCCGCAACGCAAACGTGGCCGGCGCCTCAAATCGACCATCGCCCCTGGCCACGGTTGGATGTCGGGTCCGGGGCCGTAGGCGGAGACGGGCAACGCCGGTCGACGGCTATTGCACCAGGCTGACGGTCTCGGCCGCCCGGTCGACGACCCGTCTGAGGTTCAGGACGATCAGCAGCCGGTCTTCGAGCTTGCCCACGGCGCTGATCATCTCGGACTCCAGCCCGCTGACCATGGGCGGCGGCGGCTCGAAGGACGACTCGGGAATCCGCAACACCTCGGACACGGCGTCGACGACGAACCCGACCGTGTGGTCCTCGATCTCGACGACCACGATCCTGGTCTGTCGATCGTTCTCCTTGTCGGGCAGGTTGAATTCCCGCCTCATGTTGACCACGGGCACCACCTGGCCGCGGAGGTTGATCACCCCCTCGACCGCGCCCGGGGCCTGGGGCACCGGGGTGACCTTCATCATCCGGTTGATCTCTCGGACGTGCCGGATGTCGAGTGCGAACTCCTCCCCGGCCAGCAGGAAGGTGACCATCTGGGCCGTGTCCCCATAGGTCTGGACTTGATGCCGGCCGTTGAGGTTGCCCGGCGTGTGTTCTTCGGCGTAAACCATTTATTAATCTCCTTTGCCCGGCCGGCCGACGCCCCGGCTCCCGGAGGCCATGTCGGCCGAGCCTACCGCCCTTTACCGTTGAACCGGGCCACGGTGTCGTTCAGCCGCGAGGCCAGGGCGCTGAGTTCCTCGGCCGACCGGGCCGTTTCACCGACGGCGTTGGCCGACTCCCTGGTGCCCGAGGCGATGCCTTCCACGTTGCGGGAAATCTCCTCGGTGGCCGCGGTCTGTTCCTCGACCGCCGTGGCGATCTGGGCCACCATCTGGGAGACCTTGGTGGCGTTGGCCACGATCTGCTGGAGCATCTGACCGGCCGTACCGGCCAGGTCCACGCCCCGACTCACGTTTTCCTGGGCGGCCTGGACCCGGGCCACGGTCTGTTCG
>JAHJDS010000494.1 GCA_018812395.1 Pseudomonadota bacterium | reverse complement strand
CCGAACTGAAGGCGTCAGGGGCCCTGGGAGCGATGATGTCGGGCAGCGGGCCGACCGTGTTCGGCTTGTTCGGACGGGCGGTGGACGCGGCCCGTGGCCGGCGGCGACTGAAAGGCCGCGGCCTGGGAGAGGTGATTCTGGCCCGGGTCGTTCGGCGGCCCCTGGTGAGGGCCGAGGCGCCGGCGTCGGGGTCGACCATATAGTTCGGGTCCGATCGCGGCCCTTACGGCCGGTTCGAAATACCTGCGTTGGGGTGTCGTCAAGTGGTAAGACACGGGTCTTTGGAACCCGCATTCGCAGGTTCGAATCCTGCCACCCCAGCCACCTCCGTCCTCTGGCCAGGGACCGGGCGCGTTCGGCCTTTGGATTTTGGCCCGACGACCACGACGACGCCCGACGGCGGTCAATTGATTTGGGGCGCGAGAGGACCGGGCCGGCCGACGGGTCGCCACCGGGGCGCGGAGTGGTGATGAGGGGAGATCAATGCTACCGGGGAACAACGACATGAGGATATTTACCGGCAACGCCAACCCGACCCTGGCCGAGGAAATCAGCCGCTATTTGAAGGTGCCCCTGGCCCAGGCCACGATCAGGCGTTTTTCCGACGGGGAGATGTTCGTCGAGATCGGCGAGAACGTACGGGGGCGGGACGTGTTCGTCATCCAGCCGACCTGCCCGCCGGTCAACGACAACCTTATGGAATTGTTGATCATCATGGACGCCCTGATGCGGGCCTCGGCCCGGCGGATCACGGCCGTGGTCCCCTACTACGGCTACGCCCGCCAGGACCGGAAGGTCGCCCCCCGGGTGCCCATCAGCGCCAAGCTGGTGGCCGAACTGATCACCACCGCCCGGGCCGACCGGCTGCTGACCATGGATCTGCACGCCGGCCAGATCCAGGGCTTCTTCAACATTCCGGTGGACAACCTCTACGCCTCCGGGGTGCTGGCCGAGTACATCCGGGAGAACGTCGTCAACGAGGTGGTGGTCGTCTCGCCGGACGCGGGCGGAGTCGAGCGGGCCTTGGGCTTCGCCAGCAAGCTCAACTCGTCCCTGGCCATCATTGACAAGCGCCGCGACGCCCCCAACCAGGCCCGGGCGATGAACATCATCGGCGAGGTCGAAGGCAAGACGGCGGTCATCCTCGACGACATGATCGACACCGCCGGGACGATCACCCAGGCGGCCGACGCCTTGCTGAACCACGGCGCCAAGGAGGTCCACGCCTGCGCCACCCACCCGGTGTTGTCGGGCCCGGCCATTACCCGGCTGACCGAGTCCAAGCTCGAATCGGTGGTGGTGACCAACACCATCCCGTTGTCCGAGGCGGCCCAGGCCTGTCAGAAAATCGTGTCCCTGTCGGTGGCCTGGGTGTTGGGCGAGGCCATTCGTCGCATTCACCGCGAGGATTCAGTGAGTGAACTGTTTGGTTGATTCCAAGGGTGGTTAGGCCGAAGGCCCCAGAAAAGCCTTGCGGGTTGTGAAAAAAGGTATTATACTGCCACGATTTCAAGTTACGGTATCGGAGACTCTTAACCATGACTGAACAAACGCAAATCGCCGCCGAGCATAGGCGGGACGTCGGCAAAGGCGCCGCCCGTCAACTTCGGCGCGCCGGTTATATTCCGGCCATCGTGTACGGGGCCGGCAAAGAGCCGGTCAAGCTCAAGGTCCAGGACGCGGTCCTGGACCGGGTGCTGCGCCGGGGAGACGGCGGGCAGATGGTGCTGGACCTGGTGATCGACACCGGCTCCGGCGAGGACCGTCGCCCGGTGATCATCCGGGAACTGCAACAGGACGTGGTCACCCTCAGGAATCTCCACGTGGACTTTTTGGAGGTCCGCCTGGACGTCGAAATCACCGATTCGGTGCCCCTGGAAGTGGTCGGCGAGCCGCCGGGCCTGTCCCTGGGGGCCTTGTTGGAGGTGCTGCGCCGGGAGGTCAAGGTCACCGCCCTGCCGCACCAGTTGCCCCAGTCCATCCGGGTCGACGCCAGTGGTCTCGAAGTGGGCCAGGCGGTTCGGGTGTCGGAGGTTACGCCGCCCGAGGGGGTCAGAATCATATACGAGGACGACTTCCCCCTGGTGATCCTGAACATGCCTCGGCGGGCCAAGCTGTCCGAAGCCGAGGAGGAGGCCGAGGCGGCGGCCGAGGCGACGGCCGCGGCCGAAGGCGAGGAAGCGGAAGCTCCCGAGGGGGCCGAGGCGGCCCCGGCCCAGGACAAGTCCGGGAAGGAATAATCGACCTTGTGGCTAGTGGCCGGACTGGGTAATCCGGGTCCCAAGTACGAGCGGACGCGCCACAACGCGGGCTTCATGGTCCTGGAACGGCTGCTGGTTTCCCCGGCCGCGGCCGGTCGGCGACGGTTCGAGGCGAAGGTCAACCGGATCCACATCGGGAGGGACGAGGTCGTCCTCGTTCGGCCCCAGACGTTTATGAACCACAGCGGCCGGTCGGTGGGCCAAGCGGTCCGTTACTACCGGGTGCCGCTGGATCGGCTACTGGTGGTCCACGATGATTTGGATGTCCCGTTCGGCCGGTTGAAGCTGGTCCGGGGCGGGGGCGCGGGGGGACACAAGGGCGTGTCGTCGACCATCGCCGCCCTGGGCACCGACGAGTTCAGCCGGCTGCGGATCGGCATCGATCGGCCCCGCTTCGAGGAGTCGGTCGAGAGGTACGTCTTGAGCCCGTTTTACGAAGACCAGCGGGCGGTGGCCGCCAAGATGATCGACCTGGCCGCCGACGGGGTCCGGAGTTGGCTCCAGGAGGGGCCAGGGGCGACCATGAACCGGTTTCACGGGGACTTGAAACTGCACTAGTAGCCTGGAGTTTTTATCCGACAGGCTACTAGCCGGGCCATGGATGGCCCGGCAAATCGCGCGGGCTTTTAAAAAGACAAGCGATTTGTCGCGGTGGCCAAAACCGCGCTTTTGGCCACCGCGAGTCGGAAAAAGTCCCCGGCGACTTTTTCCGACAGACACTTAGTGAGGAGGGGAAAAAGCAAATGCCTTGGATGTTAGATCTGAACGTGGTGGCGCCGCTCGTGGCTCAGACCCCCCAGAAGGTGGCGGCGCTGCCGTGGATGTCCCAAGTGGTTTGGGCGGCGCCGATCGTGGCCTTGTTCGGCCTTGTCCTGGCGTTCATCATCTTTTTGTACGTCAAGAAACAACCCAACCAGATCGAAGGCAAGGCGGTGATGCAGAAGCTGGAGAACCAGATCCACACCGGCGCCATGGCCTTCCTCAAGCGCGAATACACGATGCTGATCCTGTTCATCGTCGCGGTGTTCGTGTTGCTGTGGTTGTTCGTGGGTCAGACCGCCCAGGTCAAATTCATGACCGCCATCGCCTTTGTCTCGGGCGCCTTCTGCTCGATGCTGGCCGGCTTCTCGGGCATGACCGCCGCCACCCGGGGCAACTCCCGGACCGCGGCCGCGGCCAGCGGTTTTGGTGACATCACCAAGCCCGAGATCGAGCGTCAGGCCCTGGCCCTGAACGTGTCCTATTTCTCGGGTTCGGTCATGGGCCTGGCCGTGGGGTCCTTGGGCCTGCTGGGCGTGAGCGTCTGGTTCCTGGTCTGGTACCTGACTACCGGCGGCAATATCGGCGTGGCCAACATCATCAACGGCTTTGCCATGGGGGCCAGCTCGATCGCCCTGTTCGCCCGTGTGGGCGGCGGCATCTACACCAAGGCGGCCGACGTGGGCGCCGACCTGGTGGGCAAGGTCGAGGCCGGCATCCCCGAGGACGACCCGCGCAACCCGGGCGTCATCGCCGACAACGTCGGCGACAACGTGGGCGACATCGCCGGCATGGGCGCCGACATCTTCGAGTCCTACGTGGGCAGCGTCATTGCCACCATCGCCATCGGCGCCACGGCCTCGGCGGCCCTGCTCGGCAAACTGGGCCTGGCCGGCGACGCCATGGCCCAAATCAAGCTGATGTCCCTGCCGGTCCTGCTGGTCCTGGGCGGCCTGCTGTCCTCGTTCGTGGGCGTGTTCTCGATCAAGGTCATGCAGCGGATGAATCCCGCGGCGGCTCTCCGGAACACGACCTTTGTCGCCGGGGCGATCTTCGTCGTGGTGACGATCATCATCGTCCTGCTCATGAAGATCAGCTTCGGTGTGTTCTGGGCGGTCCTGGCCGGCCTGCTGTGCGGCATCATCATCGGCATGCTGGCCGAGTATTACACCTCGGGCAAGCCGGTCCGCCAGATCGCCGAGCAGTCGGACACCGGTCCGGCCACGGTCCTCATCCGCGGCCTGGCCGTGGGCATGGAGTCGACTTACCTGCCCATCCTGGGCATCTGCGTCGCGGTGTCCGTCGGCTACATCTTCGCCGGGATCTACGGCATCGGCATCGCCGCCGTGGGCATGCTGGCCACGGTCGGGGCGACCATGACCGTGGACGCCTACGGACCCATCGCCGACAACGCCGGCGGCATCTCCGAGATGGCCGGCCTGGGTCCGGAGACCCGCAAGATCACCGACGGCCTCGACGCCCTGGGCAACACCACCGCCGCCATCGGCAAGGGCTTCGCCATCGGCTCGGCGGCCCTGACCGCCCTGGCCTTGTTCTTCGCCTTCACCCAGGCGGCCAAGGTGCCCATGGCCGCCCTGACCATCCTCAATCCGCTGGTGGTCATCGGCGTATTCATCGGGGCGATCATCCCCATGCTCTGCGCCGCCCTGACCATGACCGCCGTTGGCCGGGCCGCCTTCAAGATGGTCGAGGAAATCCGGCGTCAGTTCCGCGAGATCCCCGGGCTGCTCGAGGGCAAGGAAGGGGCCGAGCCCGATCCGGCCACCTGCGTGTCCATCGCCACCGCCGGCGCCCTCAAGGAGATGATCGTGCCCGGTCTGGTGGCCGTCAGCACCCCGGTGGTCGTCGGCCTGGTCCTGGGCAAACTGGCCCTGGGCGGCATGCTGCTGGGCGCGACCGTGATGGGCGCCTTCCTGGCCCTGTTCATGGCCAACGCCGGCGGCGCCTGGGACAACGCCAAGAAGTACATCGAGGCCGGCCATCACGGCGGCAAGGGCAGCGACAACCACAAGGCGGCCGTGGTCGGAGACACCGTGGGCGATCCCTTCAAGGACACCTCCGGTCCGGCCATGAACATCCTCATCAAGCTGATGAGCGTCGTCGCCTTGGTGACCGCCCCCCTGTACGTCGCCCTGAAGCAAGGCTGGCTCGAGGGCCTGTTCAAGTAGTCGACGCTTTCTAGTTGAACCTCAACAGGGCCGCCCCGGCTGAGGGGCGGCCCTTTGACGTTTTTTCAGGATGCGGCCTCCGGGGACGGAGACGTGTCGCGGTCAGGACCTGTTTTGGCGGCCGGTTTCGACCGTTTTGGCCGAGGGCGGTCCCTGACCGGCCACCGCGGAGGAGAATAATCCCCGGGTTCAGAAATGGATTTGGTTTTTGCTGTTCTTTGTGATAAAATAGACGAATGAAGTCAAGTGTTAGGAGGTTCGAGATTATGTTCCAGATCGGAGACCTGGCCGTATATCCAGCGCATGGCGTGGGCCGCATCGAGTCCATCGAGCAGCGCGAGATATCCGGCGACAAGCAGGATTTTTATATAATGCGCATCCTTGAGAATGACATGATCATCATGATTCCGGTGGAAAACGTCCAACACGTCGGGTTGAGGAACGTCATCACCAAAAAAGAGGTCAAGGCCATCTACGGCATCCTCAAGGAGCGCAAGGCGCGCGTCAACTCCCAGACCTGGAACCGCCGTTACCGGGACTACATGGACAAGATCAAGACCGGGGCCTTGAGCGAGGTGGCCCAGGTCTTGCGCGACTTGTGTCTGCTCAAGGGCGACAAGGAACTCAGTTTCGGCGAGCGCAAGATGCTGGACACGGCCCGCAATCTCCTGGTCAAGGAGATCAGCATCGCCACCAAGGTCAAGGAGGGGGACATCGAGAAGAATATCGCCCAGATGCTTTCGGTTTCCGACGTCCATTAAACCAGGCCCCGGTCGGGGATGACAGCTCAGCCGCCGCCCATCGTCGAACAACTCCACCGGCTCCGGGTGAACGCCGCCGCGGCGTCCACTCGACTCGACGTCTTTGCCGCGTCCCGGTTGCCCCAACTCAGTCGCACCCGGCTCCAGCGCCTGATCGAGGCGGGGCTGGTCAATGTCGACGGCCGCCTGGTGCGGGCCTCGTACCAGGTCAAGCCCGGGGAGACGATCGAGGTCCTCGTGGGGCCGGCCGAGCCGACGGACCTCGTGGCCGAACCCATTCCACTAAAAGTGGTCTTCGAGGACGACCACCT